>CACXGV010000033.1 GCA_902767375.1 uncultured Erysipelotrichaceae bacterium | reverse complement strand
TGGCTCAGGCGGATCAATGCTAAAGAAAATTGGAACTATGGCAAGACGTGATATGGAAATCTTACTAGGTAAACAAGTATATCTAGAACTATACGTTAAAACAATTAAAAACTGGCGTGATAAAGAAAGATATCTAAGTGAACTAGGATTTAAAGATTTTGAATAGGTATATTTATGAGGCAAAAATTAACTAGTATTGAAAAAATAGATGCTATAATTAAAGAATATCTTGAAAGCGATGAAATATGTCCTGATAAATTTATCTATATGCATTATGCAAATATAAATCAAACATTTAAAGCATTTGAAAAATATGCAGCCATAAGTGATGATAACAATAAAAAATATAAATTGTTTCTTAAAACAAATGAACAGCGAAAAGAAAAATTTCTTGCAGTTGTAGCTATTATTGTAAATATGATGCAAGAAAACCCAATTACTGCTTTAGATATAGAATTAATATCTAAACTAAGTTTAAGTAATTTTAAAACTGCTATTACTAAACCATTTGTACGTGAGAAATTTGGTAAACCATTATGTAATAGACTATTTGAAATATGTATCAATTCAAATAATAGAGAAGTTTCTATATATGAAGCAATGGATATAAATTTTACTTATAAAGGTAGAAAACTGCAAGAAGAAGATATAATAGAATGTATAAGTTATTTAAAAGAAAAGAGTGTTAGTATTTCAATCCCTAATATTACCTTTGCATTTCAAAAACTTGTTAATCGTAAAATTGATAATTTAAACAATATGAATAAAAAATAATAAAATATCCCACTATATTATTAGAAAGGCTAGTGGGATATTTAATGACAAAAAAAGAAGCATGGGATCTATTTAAAGAAACCGGGAAAATCGAGTATTATTTAATATATAAAAGAAGTGAATAAACATGTTAAAAAAAATTGAAGGAATAATAGTAAAAGAAACATCTTACAGTGAAACAAGTAAAATAATTAATATTTTAACCAAAGATGGAATAATTGGAGTAATGGCTAAAGGGGCTAAATCACTTAAAAGTCCTCTTAGAAGTTTTACTACTGCCTTAACTTATGGTTCCTTCAATATATATTATCATGAAGATAAATTAAGTACTTTAAAAAGTGCAGATGTAATAAATAATTTTACAAATATAAAAAAAGATATCATATTGATAAGTTATATGTCATACCTAACTGATTTAGCTAGCCAGGTAATGAAACAAAATCAAAATGAAGATATCTATAATTTATTAATATCTTCATTAAATAAAATAGAAAATGGTTTAAATCCAATGATTATAACTAATATTTATGAACTTAAATTACTAGATTATTTAGGAGTAGGTATTAACTTTAATGCTTGTGCTAAATGTGGTAGTACTTCCAATATAATTACTATCGATCCTGATATTGGTGGTTATATTTGTCAAAATTGTTATACCAATGAAACTATTTATGACGAAAAAACACTTAAAATGTTAAGAATGTATTATCTAGTAGATATAGATTCAATATCAGATTTAAAAATAAGTAATATAGTTATAAATAATATAAATTACTTTGTAAATACCTATTATGATAGATATACTGGATTATATCTAAAAAGCAAAAAATTTTTAGAAGACATGACCAAGATAGATTAAAATCTATCTTTTTTTCATAAATTAAGCATTTTAAATTCCCTTTATTAATAAAATATGATAGAATAACCAAAGGCTTAGAAATGGGGGATATCTATGTTCCAGATTAATAAATTAAGAAAAGATACATATGATAAAGTTTTTAATAATATTTCAAGTGAATACTATAATTATGTTCCTGAAGAATTAGATGAAAAATTAACTAATTTAGTTAATTTATTAGAAGAGTATTTAGTTCATCAAACAAGATTAGATGAAATCAAATCTATTATGAAAGATCTTCCAAGTATATCATTTTTAGATAAAGAAATAACCCCAAAATTAATTGATTTTAATGATAATCCAGAGACAAATATGCGTCTTAGTATAATGCTTCCTAAAATAGCAAAATTACGCATGCAGGTATTTAAAATAGCCTATTATATATGCCAAGATATAATTGAAGAAAAAATAACTGATGCTAAAGTCCATGAAAACTTTCATCTAGCTTTAGGAATTTTATATAATAACCCAATAGAAAACTTCTATGCTGATTTAACAATATACTTATCGGATGACCATCTTGATCGTTTTTATAATGAATTAGAACTATATAATATAGTATCTTCTATTTTAGATGGTAAAGAAATATCTGAAGAAGTAATATCCCAATTAGAATATAAACTAGATAAATCTCATAAAAAAGAAATAGAATATATTAAAAAAAGATTTATTCCCAAAACAAAACAATTAGAAAGAGGTAAAAACAATGATTAGAATTAAACTACCAAAAGATCCTCTAACAACAAATATCTTAACTGAGGAATCTGAAAAATTATATATTGAATTAACCAATGAATTATTAAAATATGCTAAATTATTAACCAAAAAGAGTCTCAACAACCAAAAAATGGAAATGATTCTATTTAAACTATCATCTTCTGATGTAGGTGGAATGACCGAAGAATTCTTAAGTAATCTAAACATTCAAAAGAATCTAGCTAACGCTCAAGGTTATGCTATCTCCAAACAAATGAATGAAACTTTAACAAGATTATTAAATATTTTATCATCTATAAAAGAATGTGATAGAGTAGAAACTATTCCAATAGAAAGTAATCCTTTAAATAAAAACTATACTGAAAAAGAGTTGCGAGCAATAGATGCATTCATAAACTT
>CACXGV010000032.1 GCA_902767375.1 uncultured Erysipelotrichaceae bacterium | reverse complement strand
ATCAAAGAAAAAACTTCTTGGGATTAAATTCATTATCCACACATCCTTTCATAATTATGTTATATCACTAAAATTAGCACTTGTCAAGTCCAAGTGCTAATTTTTTATTATTTATTTATATTTCTAAATTAAATATCAAAATTCATTAGATTACTAACTTCATTTTCAAAGACAAATTTTAATAATCCAGAATCAATTTTATTTGTCTTTTCTTTTAAAACATCTAAATCCATGAAACAAATATCTGGTCTTTCTAATATTAGATTTTTAAAAGAATTAATTCCTAAAGTAGATAAATAATCTAGTACTTTAGTAACATTATCTTCCATGATTTGAAACTTACTAACTATATCTTTATTAAATCTTTTACGAATTTTAGTAACATCTTCAGGCGATAAATTAAATTTCACTAAATAGTCCATAAGTATCACTTCCTTAGTATCTCTTCTTTTATCAACATATAATCTGATACATCTACATTTAAATTATATGTTAAAGCATAGAATATAGCCTCATTAACATCAACAGCATGATTAACTAATACCTTAAATACACTATAAGTTTTAATTCTAGATATTATAATATTATCAAACTTAAACTCATATTTTCTTCTTATTTGTGCTCCTTCAGAATCAGTAAAGAAAGCAGGTCTCTTAGTTAAATCTAATGATTCTAGTTCCGGATAATCATTTATTAAATAACTAATTTCTTCTTCATTTAGAATAACTAATTCCTTTTTTATCCAGCTTTCATATTCTTCGTTTATTCTATCTTCTGAAATATTCTCTTTCCATACATCCAAATCATTTTTATATGCATAGAATATTCTTTTAATTATTAAAGATCTAATATTCTTAAGTCCATCAGTTGCTAAATAGGTGCTAAATCCAGCCTCAATAAATGTATCTAACATTGAACTTAAATTAGAAGAGGTAATTATAGATAAACTATCATAATCATCATCTAATATATCTAAATTATAACTTTTTAGAATATCTAAATTCTTTAATAAAGTTTCTAATCCAACCGCAAGAATTTGAGGCTGATGTTCAAATATTAAGCTAACATTTAAACCTTTTTTCTCAAGTAGTTCTATCTTATTTTTATTATATTTAGGAGTATTGTAAAAGAACGTTATATTTCTTTTAATTAATTTTTCAATATTAGTTCCATAAGTTAAAGCTATTCTCACATTATCTTTAAATCCATCGCGGTTCTTTTCAAAGAATATAGGTGTACATCTATTAATCAAATCATTTATTACATCATCACTTAGATTATTTATTTTAAAGAAATTAATTAAATCATTAATAGATTCTTCATCCATTAATTCTTCTTGATATTTATAAAGCTTTTCTTTATTGTATGTTATAGCTTGCTCTACTTCTTCATCTGAAATAGATAATTCTTCTACTACTTCATTTTTCTTTTTACGTCCACGTTTTTTAGGCGGTTCATTATTTGCATCATATACAAAACTTTGTGGATTAAATATATCAAAATCTATTGATTTCTTAACGTTTATTACTTCTGCTTCTTCTTCAGGTGATTCCTCAATTGCACCAGTAGTTTCTATTGGTTGAGAAATGTTTTCTTCATGAGTTTCTTCTTCCGTCACGGCAGGTCTTTCCACAAATTCTGGAAGTAAATCATAATTATATTCATTTAAGAAATCCACAACTTCATTTAGTTTTTTATTAACATTCCCAGTTTCATTATTCTTAATTAAATTTTCTATTAAGTCATAATCTTCAATTTCTAATTGTTTTTTCTTTTTTAATCTACTATTTAAAGACTCTAATCTCTTAGCATTCTTTCTTAAATATTTAGTTTTAGCATCACTAATTTCATCATCTTTAGCTATTATTGTTTTAATTAATTCTAATAATTGATATAAAAGTTCTTCTTGATTTAAACTAAGTGGTATTTTTACATCTTCCTCTGCATTTACTTCAATTAGTTTTTTTAGATAAATCAAAGAGGCTAAGAAAGAATCTCTTGCATCAGCTGGCTCTACTAACATTGTAATATTTTTAACCAAATCACTATTTAAATCTAAAATAAAACTATAAAAGTATTCTTTATCAGAACTTACTCTTTGAACGATTTCTTTCAAGAATGCTATATCATAAGTTTCTGGATTGCCTTTAACTTTATTATCTTCTAATGCGTTAGCAATCAGATTTAAAATATAGTCTTTCATATTTAACCTCCTTTTTATTTATTACTTAAATCTTTTAATTTCTCATTTAATGCTTTGTATGCATCAATGTAATCTCTTACATTAATAACAACCATTTTTCTAGCATGTTCTAATTCTTTAACATTTTCATACTTTTCCAATTCTGTGTGTAAACTTATTAATATTGAAACAACTTGATATTTAACCGATTCAGCCGTTTCCTCAGTTAAACTTTGAGCTAAGAATCTAGCAAAGTCAGCTTCATCGACACTATTTATTAAATCTTTTTCATTCTTTAATATTTCTCTTGCTTCATTAATTATTTCCTCATCAGGATTAATTTTGACCTCTTCTTTTATTTCTTCAACCTTTTCTGAAACTTTTTCTTCAGGTGCTATTTCCTCTTGGATCTCTTCTGGAGCTTCCATTACAGGTTCTTCTTCTTTAACTGCCTCTCTAGCAAATTCTAGTACTTTTTCAAGCTCCACAACAGCTTCAGTTACTTTTAACATTCCATCATTAACCCTAGCAAATATTTTTTCAAAAAATACTGCGCATAGCGCTTGTCTTAAATCATACTCGCTTGCATTAAGTTCCTTTTTTAATTCGTCAAGATTTATATCATCAAAGTTTAAATTCTTTTCCTTTAAGATATTAAATAAATCATTATATTTATCTCTTTTATTTTTAAGAATTACTTTATATTTGCCAAATTCATTTTCATCAACATAACTATAAGATGAACTCATAAGTTTAATATTACTAATACCAACAAACTTTTTAATTTCATATTTTTCTTCATCAGTAAAATTTAATTCATCTAAAAGACTGTTAAACTCTTTAAAATCACTTATTGGTTTAACTAAATTATTGCCATTAAATAAATTATAATATTTATTAAAGTGTTCACTTTTAGTTTTTAAATCATTAATATAACTAGAATTTGGATCAGTCCCAATTTTAATTAAATCACTAACTCTTCTAGCCATATCTTTAAGCCATTTAATAGCCTCAACATATTGAGGAGCTTCAAAATCTCCACTAAACTTTTCTTTTATTCTTTCGTATGTTTGAACCAATGGTTTATAAACAGAGAATGTTTTGCATAATAAATCTTTTTTTTCTGAATCTAATAATCCAAATATAGTATTTATTTCTTCACTAGTAAAAGAGATCAAATCTCTTTCATCGATTTCATCTTTTAAAATACTATGAGTATATAAAATATTTTTTAATTCTAAAAATTGATTCTTTTTTTCTTCGAAGTCACTTATTTGGCCACTTGAAGCATTTATTTTATTTTGTAGTGCATTCAAAAAAATATCTACTATATCCACATTTGCCACCCTCTATTATGTTAATTGTATCATATTATTTAAAATAAATAAATTATTTTCTACTTGATATTTTTTTGCTAAAAATATATTATTTTAATTGATGATATATGAAAAAATTTTTATTTTTAACAATTATCTTTTTTTCATTTTTTATAAGCCCAGATGCCAATGAAAAAATTACCGTAACCTTAGATAAATGCGTTGATGGAGACACGGCTTTTTTTCTAATCAATAATGAAAAAACGAAAGTAAGATTTCTTGGAATCGACACTCCTGAAATAAATCTCGAAGAAAATATTTTAGAGCCTTATGGAAAAGAAGCTTTAGACTACACTTGTCAAAAACTTACAAACGCGAAAAAAATCGAACTAGAATTTGATGACAAAAGTACTAAAACTGATAAATATGATCGAACTCTAGCCTGGATATGGGTTGATAATTCTCTATTAGAAGGCGAATTACTAGAAAAGGGACTTGCTAAAATAAAATATATATATGATAAATATTCTTATTTAAACATTTTAAATGAAAAAGAAAAATATGCCAAAGATAAAAAATTAGGTTTATGGAGTGACTATAAGCCAAAATATTATAAAGTAACTTTTAAAGATGAAAAGGTTTTAAAAGAAATAACTGTAGCAGAAAATGAAATAGTAGAAAGTTTTACTCCTGAAAAAGATAATTATAAATTTATTGGATGGTTTGTCGGCTCTAAACAATTTGACTTTAACACACCAATAAATAATGATATAATATTAGAAGCAAGATATAGAATTGACATAAACATATTAGAAATAATAGTGATTTTAGTTTTATTTTTATTAATATATGCTATAAGAAGGGTGATTTTTAATGAAAGAAGAAAAATTAAAAAGAAGATTAGTCGTAGAAAAAGCTTTACCAGATCCTAAAAAGAAAGGCTCTGCATTACCAGCAATTTTATTTATTTTTCTATTATGCGCAGCAATCGTATTTGTTATCTTAGAAAAATTAAATTATATTGATTATGTAGATTTTTTATAATATGGAAAAATATGATATAGATCAATTAACAAATGAAATAGATTTTAAATCAAATATGTTAACTAAAGTAAATGATAAATTAATGCTTACAAATTACCAAGTAGAAGTATTAAAAAGAAATGGTATTAACCCTGAAGAATATACTTCTTTAAAAGATATAATTTATATGGGCGAGGAAGCCTATGAAGACACTTTAGATGAGGAATTAGATTATATATTAAGTCAATTATCTGAACGTAATTATTATGAAAATACCAATAAATAAAGAGAGGTTTAATCCTCTCTTTTTTCATCTAAATATTGTTTTAATCTTAAAACATATTCCTTACGCATAATTGGAAGCAATTTCTCTGCTACAATTAACGATGATTCTTTAACAGTTAACTTAGTAGTATCAACCATACTAGCGCTACTAATTAAAGATTCAAAATTTTTCATAGCCTCATTATATTCATATGGCTTATATTCTGTACTTAAATCATATGCTCTAGTTATATCAGAAGATGATATGGCTGAATTAAGAATTCTTTCCCTCACAACTTCTGGCGCAGTATAGCTAATGACTACATGATTAATAAGTTCATCAATTTGTTTTAAATAATGTCTTGCATAAAGTTCAAAATCTTCTGGCTTTATTTGTCCACGATCCATAAGTATTTTAATAAGTACTAAAGAATCATAAAGTGAATTTTCTACCATAACAATATCTTGATCACCAACAATTTGTTGCATCAAATCTTCTTGAATAGCAGATGATATAAGTAAGTTTTTCTCTACCGAAGAAATACTAGCTTTATTTCTAATAAACTCCTCTTCGTATCTCTTAGTAGATTGTCTTTCTTCACATACTCTAACTTTAAACTCCGCGTTTTCAAAAAAATCTCTAAATAATCTTATCATTGATGTTTTACCGCTTTTAGGAGTTCCTGCAAATTCAATAATATATGGTTTAGTGTCTCCTACTATAGTTTTTAATTTCATTAAATCTTCCTGATAACCGGCTATTTTACTAGTTCTTTCAAAATCAGCCATATCATCAAAATAAGAAACACTATCTAAATCAAATACTTCATATATTGAATTATATAATCTATCGGTAAGTGGAGAATCAATTATTTTTGATAAAGCCTTATACATTTCTGTAAAGAACCATCTTTGCTCTTTTTCATCTGCATGAAAATTAGCAAAATTAATTCCCCCATTTTTTCTTTTTTCCATGCGCAAATCTTCAACATTGGCAATTTTATCGGCGCAAATAATAGCAGCATTTTTCTCTGGTAAATCAGCCACAACTTTTATTTGTTGAGTTTTTCTTTCTTTCCAAGATAAAGAAGCATCTGCCTCTGTAGCAGTCATGACTAAACTAGCAACATTTCCACCAAAAAGCCTTGCTATATCATCAAAAGTAAATTCAGTTTGTTCTACAATATCATGCAAATATCCAGCCGCTATAGTTTCTTCATCATAACCATATTTTTTAAGTATCGCACCCACAATTAGTGGATGAATAACATATGGTTTATCAGGTTCACTCTTTCTATTTTGACCTTCATGAGCTCGTATTGCAAAACTTAATGCTCTTTCACTTAATGTCATACTTCCTCACCTTTAATCAAGTTTCAATATTATATGATAATAAATACAAAAAGTAAACCCCAAAAGAAAAATAGTGTTAAAAAACACTATTTTGATATTAAATTACAAATAATATTAGATATCTCAGTTGGATTATCTACAGTTAAGCCCTCAATTAATCTAGAAGTTGAATAAAGAACTTTAGCATAGTCTTTAAGTTTATCTTTATCGGTATTATATAATTCTTTCAAAGTTTCGGTAATTGGATGTTTTTCATTAATTTCTAATACCATTTTTGCTTTTACTTGTTCGTCAGTTGGCATAGCATTAATAACTTTCTGCATTTGCATACTTACTTCACCCTCACTAGTCAAACAAACTGGATGATTAGTTAATTTATTAGTAAATCTAACATCTACTACATCACCGTTTAAAGCATCCTTTAAATAAGAAAGCATATCTTTATTATCATCATTAATTTTTTTAATTTCTTGTTTTTCTTCTTCCGTATCTAAATCTAAATCACTATCGGAAACATTAGCAAATTTCTTTCCATTAAAATCTCCTAAGATGCTAATAGCAAATTCATCTAAATAATCTGTTAAATATAAAATATCATAATTCTTTGCTTTTACTTGTTCAACTTGTGGAAGCATGTCAATTTTATCTACAGTTTCACCACTAGCATAGTAAATATTTTCTTGTTTTTCATCTAGATTATTAACATAATCTTCTAAACTTATAAAATCTTTTTTCTTACTTGAATAGAATATTAATAAATCTTTAAGCTTATCTTTATCAGCACCATACATGTTGTAAACACCATATTTAATTTGACTACCAAACGCTTCGAAGAATTTTTTATAATCTTCAAAATTGTTCTTTAACATATCAACTAATTCATTATGAATTTTTGTTTCAATTGTTTTTGCAATAGTTAATAAATGTCGATCATTTTGAAGCATCTCACGAGATATATTAAGTGATAAATCTGATGAGTCAACTACCCCTTTTACAAAACTATAATAGTCAGGTAGTAATTCTTCACATTTATCCATTATTAATACTCCATTACTATAAAGTTCTAAACCTTTTTTATAATCTTTATAATAGTAATCAAATGGAGCATGACCTGGTATAAATAATAATGACTTATAAGAAACCGTACCTTCCACCGAACTATGAATAACCCTTAAAGGCTTTTCATAATCCATAAACTTATCCCTATAGAAATTATCATATTCATCTTCACTAATATCTTTTTTATCTTTTTTCCATAAAGGAGTCATTGAATTTAATACTGTTTTTTCTAATACAGTTTCGTATTCATCCTTAGAACCTTCCTTTAATTTAGAATTTTCTATTTCCATCATAATAGGATATCTTAAATAATCACTATACTTAACAACTAAATTTCTAATTGTATGTTCTTCTAAATAATGACTATAATTATCCTCTTCTGTATCATCTCTTAAATATACTCTAACCTCTGTACCAATGGAATCTTTTTCTGCTTTGGTAATTGTATAGCCATCTGGTCCCTCACTTGACCATAAATAAGCATTCTCTTCATTATATTTACGAGAAAGGACTTCAATCTTTTTAGCTACCATGAAAGCTGAATAAAAACCAACTCCAAATTGCCCAATAATTTCTGCACTCTTTTGATCTTTATTTGCCTCTTTAAAGTTTAATGAATCAGATTCAGCAATAGTTCCTAAATTATGTTCAAGTTCCTCCTCATTCATTCCAATACCATTATCAGATATTGTTAATACTCTGTTTTTTTCATCCCTAATAATATTAATTTCTAAAGAATCACGATTAATATCTAATGATCCATCACTTAAAGAAACATAATTAAGTTTATCTAAAGCATCACTTGCATTCGATAATAGTTCCCTTAAAAATATTTCTCTGTTGGTATAAATTGAATTAATCATCATATCAAGCAATTTTTTAGAAGATGATTTAAATTCTTTTTTTCTCATAATATCACTCTTTTCTGTATTAAGTGTAATACTAAAATTAGCACTTGTCAAGAGCAAGTGCTAATTTTGCTTTTATGATCTAACCAAGAATCATAATCTTCAAAAATAAATTTAATTCTATTATCAAGATTTCGATATTTTTTATAATAATTAGGAAAGTAATCACCTAAATTATCATCAAAATCTACCCACCATACATATTTGCGATGAGGCAGTCTTGGAACATATATTGTATTCATACATCTATTATCATAAATATATTTTTCTCTCTCTATATATACCTTATGAATACTCATAAAAACAAAAACATAATAGATAGTAAATAAAATAATGCAGCAAAGAACTATTTTATTAATTATTTTAGACTCCCTAAATAAATCATTATATAATCTAATAGTAAGCATCCCCACAAGTAAACTAATAATAAAGAAATTACGAGGACCAATCGCACTAACTATTAAAAGAGGGCCAGTAATAATAATACATATTAACAGTATATACCATATATAATAATAATTATTATTTTTCCCAAACAATCTATATAATATTAATAAAAGAAATATTAAATATAAGGTTGATATTACTCCATTTAAATATACTTTTTCATACAAAGAAGGAATTGATTCAGTTAATAATATATATAATAACATTAAATAGCTAATTCCAAATAATCCCATATTCTTACCATCTAAATGATCATTTATAAAAGAATATACAAATAATAATATTTCAAGTAAAGCAAATATTAAATAATTAGCATTTATTCCATAAAGAGTAAAATTATAGAAATAATTATAAATAATAATATTTTTTCTTTTTCCAACATATCTAACATAATTACCACCATTTAGATTTCTAATATAAGAAGGGTGAATAAACATTATAAATGTTCCTAATAAACTTCCTAAAAATGCTACTAAATAAAGTTTATTAACCTTTTTGTTTTTAATATAATATTTTACATTCATAAATAGTGTTAATAATAATATAAATATTGTAATATTTTCCAAAAATAAAGAACCAGCAAAACAAAGTAAGAAGATTAAACTTATATGTTTTTCTTTATTATTTATTAAAATATCTAAAATATTAAATAAAATCAAAATAGATATCATATAATTAGCAAATCCGGCTGACCATGGTATTACTTGTTTAAATATACATGCTGGTATGATAAATAATAATATAATATCAAGATATTTTTTTCCTTTAGTAAATTTATTAATAATTTGAAGAAGTAATGTTAAAGTTAAACTCATTATTATTCCTCTAACAATAGTATTTCTGGTTAACAATATGGCAAATAGATTTCCAATATATCTCCCATTTAGTTCTAAATCATAAGATAGTTTACTTATAGTATTCAAATCAAATGAATAAGTACCCCAAACCCAATCATCTCCTGAATAAGGAAATAATAAACTAATTAAAAAGAAACATATAAAAAATATAATATAAACTTTATTCTCCTTTACATAGTTTTTCATAAACACCACTTAATTATTATATCTTATTTTAGGATTATTGTATAATATTTAATGGAGGATTTTATGATTGGTATATTTGATTCAGGCATTGGAGGATTAACCATTTTAGAAGAAATAAAAAAGATTATAGTTCATAATAATATAATTTATTATGCTGATTCTAAAAACAATCCTTATGGAACTAAAACTGACGATGAACTTAAAAAAATAACATCTGATATTGTAGATTACTTAATTAATCAAAACTGTAAAATAATTGTTATTGCTTGTAATACTGCAACAACAAGATGCATTTCTTATTTGAGATCTAAATACCCTAATATTATTTTTATAGGAACTGAACCTGCTATTAAAATAGCCTGTGACAATAATTATTTAAATACCCTAGTCCTTGGTACAACAGCAACAGTTAATTCTAAAAGTGTCCAAAAACTTATTGAAAAAAATAAAAAACCACATCAAAAAATATATTTAAAAGCATGCGAAGGTTTAGCTAATGCTATAGAAACAAATAATAACATTAAAATAGATGAACTGCTAAAAGAATATTTATCCCCTTATCATGATATAGATTCTATAATTTTAGGTTGCACCCACTATCCATATGTCAAAGATAAAATCCAAAAATATTTTCCTAAAGCAGCAATCTATGATTCTTCAGAAGGTGTTGCTAAACACTTAAAAAAAGTGTTGATATCCAATAACTTATTAACACGAAAAGGAAAGCAAACTATAAAAATAATAAAATAAAAACAAATTACTTCAAAGTAATTTGTTTTTTTATTTCACTTGATGTTATATACTTCATTATCTCATCATATATAACATCTATTGTATCAAAAAAATTATCTCTAAAATAATACTCTAATTCATCAATTTCCTTAACCATTTGGCCACTAATTAATGCTATTTCTTCTGGTTTTCTTTTAGCAACTCCGATGCCAAATAATAACATTAATAAAGCAAGTTCTAGTTTACTCATTCCAGAAATAATACCTTTATCAATTACTTCAGATGCTATTTTACTAGCATATTCATAATCAATTAAGACTTCTTCTAAATATTCATATTCAGTCTCATCTAATCCCTTAACTATCTTTTTAACTCTTCTTTGTTCTCCTTTAGATAAATTGTCATGAATATAAAGAACTTCTTTATCTACTATACTTCTTTTATACCCTACATATGGGATTCTATTACCATCTAAATCTGTAACCATATAACCTCCTATAAGGTATTATTCTAACAATGCTTTATTTATTATTCAATAATATTTCTATTATTTTAATAATTTCATTAGTTACTTCTTGATTTCTAGGATTATCATATTTTGAATTTTCCAATACATCCAATACCTCATCTAAAGAAATCCATTCTCCGTCATTCACTAAACAATCGCTAACCACATAATAATTAGTAATATATAAAGTATTTTCCCCTATAAAAGGATAATCACTTACATATTCCTTCTTAACAATTAATAGATTATCATTACTATTACAATTATTTTCATCTAATAGAAAGTATGTATTATGATGTTTCTTTAAAAATATCTTATTATTCTTAACCAAAAGATATTTATTTTTAACTACTTTTTCTGTAATATTTTCATCTTTTATAGTTTCTGGATTGATAATTATCTCTTTTTTCATAAAATCACCTAAAATTTCTTAATAAATATAGCATATTTATTATCTTTTTCCAAAACTTATGATATAATTTTTATAGAAAATCAAGGGTGATTATCATGAAAAATAAAAAAAATATTAAAGGTTTAATTATTGTAGGTATTGGTGTAATTGGTCTAATTACTACTCTAATTGTAAATAATCGTATTGAAAATGATTTAATTTGCATTATATTAATGGCATTATTTTTAGTAGTAGAAATTTTTGGATTAAAATCTATTATCAAAAATAAATACCAATATAGATGAGGTAATTATGTATAAAAAAGTATTAGCTAAGGCTCTTGATTATACAAGACCATTTTTAATTGGCCGTTTATTTTATGAAGATAGATTAGTATCTAATGATATTTCAACAATGATAGTACTTAATAAAAATGGAGACATTTTAACAACAGCACATAATGCAGATATCTTTTTTGCAACCAATGACTATAATGAAACATATCCTCCAATTTTAAAAGAAATAAGCGAAGCAAAACCTCGTAATGTTCGTAAAATTGAAGAAAAATATGGCATAAAAAAAGATACAATCGTTGGTCTACAAAATATTATTGTAGATATAGCAAACAACATTGGAAAAATAAATATAATTAAACATAAATATTTAGATTTAGCATTAGTAACATTCACTAATAAAGAAGATATTTTAGTTAAAGGATATCCTACATTTGCAAAAAATTCCGTTGTACCAGGTGAAAGTATCTGTACTTTAGGATTCGCTTTTCCTGAATATCGTGCATTTAAATATGATGAAGAAAATTTTAAGCTAATATCAAATTATGAATTTATGAATTTTCCTATTTTTCCAACAGAAGGTATAATGTGTCGAAATATTGCCGATAAAGAGAACAATATTTCAATGTTTGAAATGAGTAATCTAATAATAAGTGGTCAAGAAGGAGGCCCTGTTTTAGATACTAAAGGAAATATTAAAGGTATGATCATCGGTCACCGTATTGTAAACGATGTTGGCGGTCCAATAAAAATAGGTATTGCTATCAACACTACAACAATAAGAGAATTCTTAGATGAAAATAATATAGAATACGAGGTTGAAAAATGAAAAAGAAAGCAGTTTATTTAATAATCATTATTATTGGAGCTCTTCTAATATTTAGTTGTTATAAGCTATTACATAAAACAAGTGAGCCAGTAAATGTACCTGATAATACAACAACCAGAACTACTACAAGTACGACATCAAGTACTACAACTACTACTTCCACAACTACGAAAACGGAAGTTGAAAGAACAGTTACCACAACTAAAACCACAAAAACAACCACTAAAAAAACAACTACAACTACTACAACCACTAAGGCAGTTCCAGATTCAACAGGAACTACTTCAAAAGGTTATAAGATAGAAGTTAAAAATGGTATTACATATGTTGATGGTTATTTAATTGCTAATAAATCATATGGCCTACCTAAAAGTTATAATCCCGGTTCATTAACCAGCGAAACAAAAAAAGCTGCTAACGAAATGTTTGAAGATTATATTGAAGAAAACAATAAAAAAATGTGGGCACAATCTGGATTTAGATCATATGAAACTCAAAAGAGTATTTATGAAAGATATGTTAAAAGGGATGGACAAGCTGGGGCTGATAGATATTCAGCTAGACCCGGAAACTCAGAACATCAAACTGGTTTAGCATTTGACGTTTGTGTAACTGGATATGCATGCATTAGCAGTGGATTTAATGATACTGCGCCAGCTAAATGGTTATCAGCTAATGCTTATAAATATGGATTTATTTTAAGATATCCAAAAGGAAAAGAAAGCATAACCGGATATAAACATGAATCATGGCATTTCAGATATGTAGGTAAAGACCTAGCCCAAAAACTATACAATGATGGTGACTGGATTACCATGGAAGAATACTTTGGTATCGATTCTAAATATTCAAGTTAGGGGGAAAATAATATGAATATTGATGACTTTAAATTAGAATTAAAGGCATTACAAAACAAAGATGTTGAAGATGCACTAGCAGCTGGCTTTGAAGATAAGGATTCTTGGTTTAGACATATAATAAATCAAGATAAAGACGAAGTGGCAAGTGCTATAATTGATTTGGCTAATAGATACGGCGTTCAAGAAACGGTAGTAGCCTACTACTTTGATCCAACCATGTTAATTAGACTAAGCAAAATAAAAGCTAATGCAAAACAAATGACTATTTAATTAATAGTCATTTTTTATGGTATAATTTTAATAGGTGGTGATAACATGCTAAATGAAATTTTACAAGACAATAACATAATCATCATTCCAAGTAATATAAAAAATAAAATAATCAAACAAATATCAAACAAACTAATAAATGTAAAAATTATCACTATTAATGAATTAAAAGAAAAACTTACCTTTAGTTATGATACCAGAGCAATCAAATACATAATGGATAAAAATAATATTAATTATCCCAATGCTAAAGAACTAATTAATAATATGTATTATCTATTTGATGATAACTATGACAACAAAAAATTAAGTGCATTAAACAAACTAAAACAAGAATTAATAGATAATAAATTAATTACAATAGATCCTTACTTTATTAATAACTTAAATAACAAGAATATTTATTTTTATGGTTTTGATTATCTAACAAAATATAATTTAAAATTAATAGATATTTTAAAAAAATATACTAACGTCAATATAATTTCAAAACCAAAAGGCTCATTTAATCATCAAATACTATCTTTCAATCACCTAAATGATGAAATCGAATATATCGCCAATGATATTTTAAATAAAAAAATAGAATTAAATAAAGTATATATTTATGGAATAAATAAAGATAATGAATTAACAATAAATCGAATCTTTAACAATTATAATATCAAAATTAATATGCCACCTAAAATATCTTTATTAGAAATCCTAGCCGTTAAGAATTATTTAAAAGATTTTAACTTAGAAAATATTAAGGAACCATCTATAAAAAATGAAATAATAAAAGTATTAAATAAATATGCTTGGTGTGACGATAAATCATCTATTAAAGATATGCTTTTATATGAATTTCAAAACACCTATTTGGGCCCTATTATCTATGATAACGCTATTAATTTAACCAATTTATTTAATGAGCATTTTAATGAAGATGAATATATATATATTATAAATTTTAACAATGAATATATTCCCAAAATATATAAAGATACCGATTTTATCAGTGATTCAGAAAAATTCTCGTTTTTAGAATCAACCAACGAAAAAAATAAAAACGAAAAAAATAACTGGAATTTTATAATACATTCACTTAAAAACCTAACAATAACATCATCTAAAAATAATTTAAATGGTCCATTAACTGAGTCATCACTTGTTAATGATTTTAATTATGAAATAATTAATAAAGAATATGAAACAAGTAATTATTCTAACACTAGTAATCTTTTTAATATGGGAATTCTTTTAGACAACTTTCAAAAGGATAATATCTTAAATCAAAGCTTAATTACTTTATTAAATACTTATTCTAAAAAAATCTATAAATCATATAATAATGCCTATTCTAAAATAAATTATAGTTCTGATTTTACCCTATCATATTCTAAAATGAATACATATTATGAATGCCCATTTAAATATTTCTGTGATAATATCTTAAAACTAAATGAATTTGAAAACAATTTTGATACTTTTGTAGGTTCCCTTTTTCATGATATTTTATCTAAAATATATAATAAAGATTTTAATTATGAAAAAGCTAAAGAGGAATACTTCCTAAATCATCCTTTTAATCTAACCAAAGAAAATAGTTTATTTTTAAATAGATTACTAAATGATTTTAAATATGTAATAGATAATTTAAAACTTTTTTATAATAATACAAAATATCAAAATATCGAAACTGAAAAAAACATCGAAATAGATATTGATGGTATTAAATTTAAAGGCATTATTGATAAAGTAATGTCTTACAATGATAATTATGTTTTAATTGACTATAAAACTGGAACTCCAAACATCGATTTAAGATTAATTAAATATGGTTTAAATCTTCAATTACCAATATATATATACCTAACAAGACAAATCTATCCAGATGCCAAAATCACCGGACTATATCTTCAGCATCTTTTAAAGCCACAACAAAACAAAGAAGAAGGTGTATCATCAAAAGAAGTTTATGACAAATCACTAAAACTTAAAGGATACTCAATTGGCAATGAAGATATTTTAAAAGATTTTGATCCAACCTATCAAAATAGTGATTTTATCTATGGATTAAAACTGACTAACAATGGTTTTTCTAGTACATCTAAAGTACTTACTGAAAAAGATTTTTTAAAACTTGAAGAAATAACTAAAGAACAAATCCAAAAATGTATAAGTAATATTAAAGAAGCTAAATTCGACATAAAACCTAAAATTGTAGGTAGAGAAAACATAAGTTGTCCTTTCTGTCCTTATGCCTCAGTATGCTTTAAAAAAGAAAAAGATGAAGAATATTTATCATTAGATGACAATTTATTTGGAGGTGATAATAATGAAATGGACCATTAATCAGGAACTTGCTATTAATAAAACTGGTAGTAACATCATTGTTTCAGCTGGAGCTGGTTCTGGTAAAACAGCTGTTCTCTCTGAAAGAGTTATCACTAAACTAACGAATGGAACCCATATCAACGAATTATTAATCCTAACATTTACAAATAATGCAGCTGCTGAAATGAAAAACAGAATAAAAAAGAAAATTAAATCTCATCCTGAGCTTCAAAAAGAACTTGATTATATAGATAATGCTGACATTACAACCTTTGATGCATTTACTCTCTCTTTAGTAAAAAAATATCACTATTATTTAAATATTAATCCTAATATCAAAATAACTGATTCATCAATAATTATAAAAAAGAAAAAAGAATTTATAAATGAAATATTTAATGAATTATATGAAGAAAATAATGAGGACTTTAATAATTTCATCTTAACCTTTAATAACAAAAATGACAAACAAACTAAAAGAATTATTCTTGAATTAGATAATAAATTAGACCTTTTAACAAATAAACAAGATTATCTAACAAACTATGTTAATAACTATTATGATATCAACAATATAAATTATTTATTTAAAGAATATGAAACAATAATTACAAATAAAATAACTACCATTAGTGCCCTTTTATATGACTTATCTATTGAAGTAGACGAAGGATTTATGGATAAAATAAACGCTTCACTAGAACATCTTTTAAATGCTAAAAACTATGAAGAAATCAAAATTTCTTTAGAAGATATAAAGCTTCCAAGGCTTACTAATGCTACTGAAAATGCTAAATATTATAAAGCCGAAATAAGCACTATCATAAAAAATCTTAAAACATATACTATTTATTCTAAAGAAAGCCTAATTAAAAATCTTTTGAATACGCAAAAATATGCAACTGTAATTATTGATATTTTAATTAAATTAGATAAAAGAATAGAAACATTTAAAAAACAATATAACTTATTTGAATTCAATGATATTAGTAAAATGACTATAAACCTAATTAAAGAATATGATGATGTTAGAAATAGTTTAAAATATCAATATAAAGAAATACTGGTTGATGAATATCAAGATACTAGTGATATTCAAGAAGAATTTATAAACCTAATTGCAAATAATAATGTTTATATGGTTGGGGATGTTAAACAATCTATTTATCGTTTTAGAAATGCTAATCCAAATATTTTTAAAATAAAATATGATTATTATAAAAATAATATTAATGGAATTAAAATAGACTTGAATGAAAACTTCCGCTCCCGTAACGAAGTTTTAGAAAGCATTAATGATATATTTAACCATATAATGGACAATACTATTGGTAATGCTAATTATCAAAAAGAACATCAATTAATATTTGGTAATAGCTCATTTATAAATGAAGGAAATAACAATGAAAATAATTATTTAGAAATATATAATTATAAATATGATAATAATCATTCTAAAGAAGAAATAGAAGCCTTTATAATTGCTAATGACATCAAAGAAAAAATCAAAAATAAATACATAGTATTTGATGGCATTTTAAGACCATGTAAATATGAAGATTTTTGTATTTTAATTGATCGAACAACTAGCTTTGAATTATTTAAAAAGATATTTGACTATTTAAAAATACCATTAAATATTTATAAAGATGAAAATATTTTAATTTCTGAAGAAGTTTTACTTATAAATAATATTATTTCATTAATATTAAATATTAAAAATAATAAAACAACTAATAATAAACTATACTTTGCATCTATTGCTAGAAGTTATCTATTTGATTATGATGACGAGTATATTTTTAACAATATAAATAATATTAAAGAAACAAATATTTATCAAAAATGTTTAAAAATAAGCAAAGAAATAGAGAATCTTAATAACACAGAATTATTAAATATCATCATCAATGATTTTGACTTTTACAATAACTTCATTAAAGTAGGTAACACTCTTCATAGATTAACAATCATCAATAATTTGAAAGAAAAGTTTAAAGAATTAAATAATGCTGGATTCTATATAGATGAATTAAATAATTATCTAAATTCTCTAATTGAAGATGGAGAAAGTATTAAAATACCTGGTACATTAAATAATACTGATTCGGTAACAATCACTAATATTCATAAATCTAAAGGATTAGAATATAAAATATGTTACTTTCCTCTTCTTTATAAAGAATTCAACACAATGGATATTAAAAAACGCATTCTTTACAGCAAAGAATATGGTCTAATCCTACCTAACTATGAAGATGGATTTATTCCTAGTTTTGTCAGCATTTTAAACAAAGATAAATATAATATTGATGAAATATCTGAACGCATTAGACTATTCTATGTTGCACTTACAAGAACTAAAGAAAAAATAATAATTATTTCTTCCTTAGATGAAGATGTAACTAATATCTTTGATGAAGAAGAGTTAGTAGATTTCTCTACTAGATCAGGTTATAAATCCTATAAAGACATACTAAATTCAGTATATAAATATATTAAAAAATATATAAAAAACATCGATATACCTTTAATTGACATAGCATATAAAAACTATCTTTCCCAAGATATAAAAAATATTCCTAAAAGTGACAAACTATTAGTTAATGAAATAGAACTTAATTCAGCTATTATTAACAATAAGCATTATTCAAAAACAGTTAATAATATAATATCTAGAGAGGATTTTTCAAAAGAAGAATATGGAACTCACATGCATTATATTTTAGAAAATCTAGATTTTTATAATCCTAAATATGAATTATATAATGATAAAGAATTAATAATAATTCATAACTTATTAGATAACGAAATTTTAAAAAACATTAAAAATGCTAAAATATTTAAGGAATATGAATTTATTTATAAAGAAAACAGCATTGAAATAAATGGGGTTATAGACCTCTTACTCGAATATTCTGATCATATTGATATAATAGATTATAAATTAAAAAATACCCTAGACGATGCTTATAAAGCCCAATTAAACGGATATAAAAACTACATAAAAACAGTTAGTAATAAAAAAGTAAATACTTACCTTTATTCCTTACTTAATTCAGAATTAGTTACAATAGAAAAAGATATTTAATATCTTTTTTTATTGACCAAAAATAGAAATAAAAATATAATAATAATTATGAATGAGAAACAACAAGAAGCTGTTCTTTCATTAAAAAATACTTTACTTATTGCCGGTGCTGGTTCAGGTAAAACCTTCACCATTATTAATAAAATTAATTACTTATTAGATAATAATATCTATAAACCAGATGAAATATTAATCATCTCTTTTACTAATGAATCTGTATTGGACATAAAAAAGAAAATAAATAATCAAAACTTAAATATCAAAACGTTCCATAAATTAGGATTAGATTTGCTAAAAGATAATAATATAAAAGTAGCACCTCAAAACTATTTAAGTTATATTATCGATGAATACTTTAAATCGTATGCTAATGACCATAAAAAAATAAAACAAATCTTAAAGAGAATCTTAATTGAAACTAATTACCAACAACTAAAAAATTTAATAACAACTTTTATCAATCTTTATAAATCAAATTATCCTAGTATTAATTATTTATTCAATCTTTATCAAAAATCCCACTTTATCACAAAAGAATACCTAAGAATCATTTTAGAAATATACCATCTTTATAATATCGAACTAGCTTCTCAAGGCTATTTAGATTTTAATGATATGATTATTCAAGCCACTGATAAAATATCTACTGGTATAATTAAAACAAAATATAAATTTATTATTATAGATGAATTTCAAGATACATCTCTAATAAGATTTAATTTGATTTTATCAATCATTAAACAAAACAATGCAAAACTATTTGCTGTAGGAGATGACTATCAATCAATTTATCGTTTTAGTGGATGCAATCTAAATACTTTTTTAAACCTTCATAAATTATTAGATAACTTAACTATTATAAACTTAGATTACAATTATCGTAATAACCAATCCCTTATTAACATTGCAAACAATTTCATTATAAAAAATCCCAAACAAATAAAAAAGAACACTATCTGTCTAAAAGATTCATTTAAGCCAATCAAAATTATCTATTATAGAAATCAAAATACTATTATTTCAAAAATTATTAAAAATATTCCAACTAACATAACAATCCTAGGAAGAAATAATAAAGATAAAATATTATTTAATGTTCCAGAATCACCCAAAATAAGATATCTAACTATTCACTCATCAAAGGGTTTAGAAGATGATAATATTATAATAATAAATTTGGAAAATAAACCTGATTCACTACCATCTAAAATTAAAAATCATAAATTAATTAATCTTATAATTGAAAAAGATAAATATCCAAATGAAGAGGAAAGAAGACTATTTTATGTTGCTCTAACCAGAACTAGAAATAATGTTTATTTATTAGTGCCATATAATAACCCGTCTATTTTTATCAAAGAACTAATTAAAGATTATAAAAAAATATTAGATATTAAGTATCTATAACAATCTTTGTAATTGGATAGCCCTTAACTCTGACAACTAATAATTCTTCATTGCTTAACTTCTTATCATATATCTTTTTAAAATTATCAATAGATTTATCTATATCATCTTCTTTAACTATATAACATTTATCATATGAGCAAAACTCTTTAACCATAATATTGTTTTTACTTACATAATCTTTCAAATTATTTGTATTAATTTCCCTGGGACTAATATAATTATCAATTGAATAAGTTTCTTCCAAACTAAAAAAACTAAATAAAAAAAACATAAATAATAAAAATATATACTTCTTCATCTTATTTTTATTATTTACATTTTTGTTTTATTAATGCATATTATCAACTAATTTTTGAATAGATTCAACAGTCTTAAAATCATCTGGATTTAGTCTTGTTGGTACAATAGTTATTCCTATATCTTCTAATTTTCCAAGTAATGTAATTATTGAATATGAATCTAATATACCACTTTCTAATAATTCACAATTTGGTTTAAGTACCTCTTCATTATTTGTTATTTCATATAATATTTTACTAATATCTATCATCTTATCTCCTCCTTAGGAATTAAACTATGATCATACATAACACATGAATGATTATTAAGTATTAATTCCTTTTTAACCTCTTTATTTGTTTTTTTATCTATCGTTATTCGATAAACTTTACTAATTCTATAATAATCCTTACCCTCTTTAGCATAATGATGATCTTCCTCAACTAATTTATATCTATAAGGTATTTCTTTTTCACATCTAAGTTCACCACACACATTACCATCTTTAATCCAAGCAAGAACTTGAACATCCATATCTAAATTATTTTTAAATCTATAATCAACATTATTATATCTTACACTAGTACCTGTCCCAAAAGGTACTCTCCTTCTTTCATCTGGGAATAAAGCATCAGAGTGATGATGTAGTTCAGTAACTTCTAAAGGGCTATTTAACACTAAATAATGAACTAAATTAGCCATTTGACACAATCCTCCACCAACTCCAGCATAAAAACCAGATCTGCCAATAACAAGTCCATCAACAAATCCATTTTCTCTAGATGGATTGCCAACTAATCTCCAAAAAGAAAAAGTTTCTCCAGGATGAATAATAATTCCATTAATTTTATCACAAGCAATTTGAATATTCTTAACCTTATTTTCTTGAAGTTTAATATCAACTCCATAAAGTTTTCTAACCAGAATTGACATATGACCTTTAATAATAACCGGTAATTCTTTATTACTTTTATTTTTAGCAATCTTTTCAAAACTTAATAAGTCTTTAATATTTCTAAGTAAGATTTCTTTTTTTACTGATATTTTATAACAGGTTGGATTTATATCACAAAAAAGTTTCCTACCCATATTAATCACTCCTAATTATCATTATATATCATTTGTAAATAATAAACAATTAAGATATAATAACAAAGATGACCCATGAAATATATAATTAAGCATATTAATAATTATCTAGTAGATGATTTATATAAGTTTTATGATACCCATAAATCTTTACTTCCTAATCTAACTAAATTAAAAAAAGAAGAAGATAAGCTATCATCTATTTTAGGAAGATTACTTCTTTTAAAACTATTAGAAGATAAAAATATAAGCATTATTTATAATAAAAATGGTAAACCATATATAAAAAACAATCCTATATATTTTAATATATCACATAAAGATGGATATGTAGCAGTGGTAGTTTCAAATAAAAAGTGTGGTATTGATATTGAAACATACCATAAAATAAACTTATCTTCACTTAAAATATTTGCAACCAAAGAAGAACAAAATTATATATTAGATAATATTGAAAATAATTTTTATGAAATATATACTTTAAAAGAAGCTACATTAAAGATGTATGGTAAAAAACTATCAGATATTAAAAATATAAATACCCAAAATAAAAAAAGAACTATCATCAAAAATGATAATTACTTTGTCACAATAATAGAATCAGAAGACTAATCATCCTCTGGTTCTTTTTCTTCTTCATCTTCTGGTTTCTTTAATCCGAAGTTTTCATCAACTTGCCCAGTAGTTATTAAGAAACCCATCATTTCATCTAAATCCATAAAACCTCCTAATTGCTATATAATTGAACCCAGAATTTACTTCCGTCAAGTTCATAATAACCTACTCCAATTTCATTATATCTATTATTAAGCATATTTTTACGATGCCCCTCTGATCGATACCACTCAGCAGTAACATCATTAGCAGATATATAACCAGCAGCGATATTTTCTGCTAAATATTTACCGAACTTATATCTTAAATCAGTAATAACTGTATACCATTCTTTTTTATTTGGCCTTGTATGAGAAATATCATATACACTACCAGAATAAGCCATCTCCATTGCTCTTACTGTAGCAGCAATAGATAATTCTTCATTATAAGCAACCTCATTGTCTCCAATACCAGTACGATAATAATTAGTTATATCAACAATTTCATTAATTATATCCTTATTATTTACAACAACTTCCATAGCTTCACTCTTCATTTCCATAGCATTAGCGTTAAATCCACTTTTATCAAATTGCTGTCTTGAAGACATAAATTTTCTTCTAACTTCTCCATTATCATATGTAACCACCATATAAGTCGAAGTATTAGTAATCTTTACGCCATATTTATAATAAGTTTGATTTTCTTCTGAATAAGTAACATTTACTATTTGAGGCTCTGCTTTCGTTGTTGGCTCTGTTGTTCTAACAGGTACAGTTTTATTTGGCCCAGTAGTATATCTTTCTTTAGTTGTACCAGTAATTGGAACTTTAATAATGGCTGTTGTTGTTTTAGTAGTTGTTTTCTTTTTAGTTGTTTTAGTTGTTGTGGTTGTTGTTACATCATCCAATGATACTCTGGCTGGAGCAACAATAAAAGTATCATCTACAGTAGGTTTTGTTGTTGTTGTGCTCTCATGTTCCATAATAGGAATAGTAACTCTTATTGAACCAGATAGTTCAGCTTTCTTAACCCTATTATTTTGAACAATAACACATACTTCAACAGTAAAGCCAATTAATATCAAAATAGAAATAATTGAAAATAATACCTGCTTCTTCATATGATACCTCATAATATATTATATCATATAAAAAACTAGATTAATCTAGTTTTCACTTTTTATTTTGCATAAACACTGCTTAATTGTCGCTTGTTTAACATTACTTATTGTATACCAACCACAATTAGTTATCTCATCATAAGTATTTGCTTGATGAAGAACAGTTTCATCTAATCCACATTTTAATAGATTCCTAACACTTGCATTAGAGCTTTCTAAAGTACCATGAACATATACTTCCATCGTACTTTTTAAAAGAAGCAAATAATTTTCCATTATTAACTTATCATTCATCAGCCATATCCTCCATAAAACTCATTAATTTCATCTTATAAGTATCATGTTTCTTTTGCTCTTTTTTCAAAAATTTAGCTATTTTCTCATCATTAATTTTATTAATAGAATCTTCTAAAACTTGAATAAGAATTTCTTCATGACTAATAGCATCTTCTAAATACAATAATTCTTTCTGTGTCATATATCCTCCCACAATTATTATGGGTAACTATCATTCTATTTATACAGATTATTTTCTATTAATTAAAACAACTTCTCTCTTATCAATATCCCCTAAAGAAAAATCTTGTTTACCTTGAGACAAGAATCTTTTTAAAGTAACAATTCTATTATGAGTAAAAGGTTTATTAAATACTATTTTAACTTGTCTATTCTTATCATAATAACTCTTATCTAAATAATATGGATCAAATATATATACTTTATTACGTAATATTTTAGTTACTATAATATAATGTTCACCAACTAGATAACTTCTAACAAAAACTACTCCTTTATTATCTAAACATTCCTTTATTTTATCAAATGTAACATCATTTTTTTCTAATCTTTTACATATTACATTAAAATCATTAGAATTTGCATAATGAGTAATCCAAGTAGTGAGTTTAGAAATAGCTTCTCTACTAGTACCCCCGTTTCCTAAATTGCCTTCATCATCATAACAATCCAATGTATACTTATGAATTTGTTTTACTAGTAAAGCAGGAATATCTTCCCTTTCAAACAAATAACTAAATGCATTTAACAAGGAAACTGTTCCGCAATCAAACTCAGTAACTTGAAATCTTAATGGTACTTTCATATTATTACCTTCCTTTATATATTTTATTATACCATTTAATTGCTAATACAACTATCAGAATATAAAAAAACGAGAGTCAATTATTCATGACTCTCTTTCAGGGGGTTCGGGATTATCAGTTCATTCCCGTTCAAATGGTGATAAAATGTGCTAAAAAGTGCTAAAAGTTGTTATATTTTGTT
>CACXGV010000031.1 GCA_902767375.1 uncultured Erysipelotrichaceae bacterium | reverse complement strand
GTCATAATAGATAATGTTACTTGTTTTTTGATAAATTTCTTCATGAACATAAAATATCACTCTATTTTCTATATAAATGATAACAAATATTAGTCAATTTAACAAGTTTTATTTGCTTTTTTAGTATTAATTTGGTACAATCATAAATGTATTTAAGGAAGGAGCGAGAAAATGCCTAATATTAAGAGTTCTAAAAAAAGCGTAAGAACTGATAGAATTAAAACAAAAAGTAATACTTCTTATACTTCTCAAGTTAAGAATGGTATGAAAAAATTAGAAAAAGCTGTTAAAGCTAATGACAAAGAAAAGGCTAATGAAATCTTAAAAACTACCCTAGCTACTATTGATAAATGTGCTAGTAAAGGATTAATGAAACAAAATACTTGTGACAGACAAAAAGCAAGATTAAATAAAATCGTTAAAGAAATGAACTAATCATTTCTTTTTTTTGATTTTTTTGATATGATTAATAATATGAAATGGATAAAATATATTGTTACAATTATTGCTTTAGTTGCTGTAGGATTAAATATTGGAAAAATTATAGATGTTTTTTCTGATGCTTTATCTGGTAACCCTCCTATTCTAATTAGTGAGCCTAATGATTACTATAAAGATAAAGAATATTCATATGTAAAATTATCCAAAGATTTTATACCTTATAGTAAACAAGATTTAAGAAATATTTTTTACTCTATTTTAGATAGAGGATATGAAACTTTTACTTTTTATTGTCCTAAAGAATATACTACTTGTTTAGATGATATTGAAGAATTAAGTAATGATCAAGATGCTTTAACTTATATTAATAATTATGTTAGTCCTTTTAATGGGTTTAATAATATTAAAATTATATATTCAAATACTGGAGAAATAAATGTTGAGGTATATAAATTATATAATGATGATGAAATTGCTTCAGTTAAAAAAAGAATGAATGAAATTAAAAAAGAGATTTTTAAAGATGATATGAAAGATGAAGATAAAATACTTGCTATTCATGATTATATTGTTAAT
The DNA here is from genome assembly GCA_902767375.1 of uncultured Erysipelotrichaceae bacterium. GTDB lineage: Bacteria > Bacillota_I > Bacilli_A > RF39 > UBA660 > CAG-533. The sequence continues at coordinate 1,720 of CACXGV010000031.1, read as the reverse complement.
CATACTAAGTATGATGATAAGCGAAAAGAAAATAAATCAGAGTATTTATCTAATAAAGCATATGGTCCTTTAATTCAAGGTTATGGAGTTTGTGGTGGATATGCTGATGCAATGGCTTTATTCTTAGATGATTTAGGTATTCCTAATTTTAAAATATCTTCGGATACTCATGTTTGGAATGCTGTTTATCTTAATGATAAGTGGTTACATTTAGATTTAACTTGGGATGATCCAGTTAATCAAGTAACTAATACGGAAACTCTTACTCATAAGTTTTATTTAATTGATACAAAGGCATTAGAAGAATATAAAATAACCGATCATGATTATGATAAAACTGTATATCAGGAGCTTAGTTAAGCTTCTTTTTTTTATAATAATCATAAGTTGTTTTTATAATACTTACAACTGGAGTACTTATAATCATTCCAATAATACCAAAGAAATAGCCACATATTATTAAGCTTATTATTATATAAATTGGACTTATTTTTAATGATTTACTCATTATTATAGGATGAATAAATGTTGATTCAATAAATTGTAATAAGATAATTATAATAATAGATATTATTCCTACTTTAGTATTTACGGAAAAGCCTACTAAGATTGTTGGAATAGCGCCTATATATGGGCCAATATAAGGAATAATATTAGTTAAAGATATTATAAGTGCTAATAATAAACTATAAGGCACTCTAATTATTAATAAGCTAATAAAGGTTGTAATAAAAAGAATTAAGGTATCAATAATCGTTCCTTTAACAAATAATCTTAAGTTCTTACTTATTTTGGATATTAGTTTTGAAGGAGTATATTTTTTAATAGATTTAGATACTTCTTTATGAGAAAGAAGATAAAAGAATGATATAAATGTACTGTAGAAGATATTTAAAATAATTGTTTTTAATTTTAGGGTTTTATTATTTATAATAGTTAACATTTTATCAATATTTATTTTATAAGGTATTTTTTGATATATATCAATTATTAATGGAATGATATTTTTTATTTCTTTAATAATAATGGGAATAGTTATAAATCCTAGAATAAAAATAATTATGGCAATAATTACATATGTTAATATGGTACTTATAGTAGTATTAAATTTTTTATTAATTTTAAGCATTATTGGTTTTAATAACCAGGCTATAACAAAGCCAAAAAATAATGGCGATATGAGAGAAATAATGGTAAAACAAAAACCTATTAGTTTACATTCTTTAATTATGAATAAAAATACTAATATTATTAATAATAAGTATAATATTTTTCTTAACAATGGTTCTTTTAATTTGTTAATCATACTATTATTTTGGAATAAAAAAATAGGTTTTATAACCTATTTTTATGCTTTTCTAAAATAATTCTTCTTATTTAGATAATAATATCCAACGCCGGCTATTAAAGCAATACTTAATATCCAAGTAATAGATTCTAATCCAGTTTGAGGATTTTCTACCCAATGGGCTACTAGTAATACTTTACCACCATCTGGAATATCTAAATTTTTAAGTTCTCCTTTGTCCTTAATAAATACTGCTTTTCCATCTTGTAATAAAGGTTTTTTATTACCATCTGGGTCAACTATAAATACTTCCCATTCAGAGAATGTTGCTCCTTTTTTAGCAAATTTATTTTCTTTGGCAGTTACATTTGTTGGATCATCTAATTTATCTGATGGCATTTTAGTTGGATCATCATTAGCATCTCCACTATC
>CACXGV010000030.1 GCA_902767375.1 uncultured Erysipelotrichaceae bacterium | reverse complement strand
TTGCATACAGTTTTATGTTGACTTTTAAATAGCTATTTATAGTTTTGATATAAAAGAAAACCACCTAACTCAAGAGTGACTTAGGTGGACGATTATATGGCAAAACTCGGCACTGCAATATTGAATGTTCCTTTTTATTTTATGTAACTTGCCTTGCTAGATACATTATATTATTAATGGGCTAGATAATCGAGTCTTTTTTTGATAGAATATTTTTGTGGAAGTGATTTATATGGATCATATTAGAAATTTTTGTATTATTGCACATATTGATCATGGTAAAAGTACTTTAGCAGATAGAATACTTGAACTTACAGGTGCTTTAGATAAAAGAGAAATGAAAGATCAAATACTTGATAGTATGGATTTAGAAAGAGAAAGAGGTATTACGATTAAGCTTAATGCAGTTGAACTTAATTATAAAGGATATACTCTTCATTTAATTGATACCCCAGGTCATGTCGATTTTAGCTATGAGGTTTCTCGTTCTTTAGCAGCATGTGATGGAGCAATTTTAGTTGTAGACGCAGCTCAAGGTATTGAAGCTCAAACACTTGCTAATTTATATTTAGCGTTAAATAATGATTTAAATATTATTCCCGTTATTAATAAAATAGATTTACCTAATGCAGATGTTCCTAAGGTTAAGGAAGAAATTATGGAAGTATTGGGTTTTAGGGAAGATGAAATTCTTTTAGTATCTGGTAAAACAGGTGAAGGAGTACCAGAATTATTAGATGCTATTATTGATAGAATTAATCCGCCTAAAGAATATAAAGATAATAAAACAAGGGCTTTAATTTTTGATTCATATTTTGATTCTTATAGAGGTGTTATAGCATCTGTTTGCGTTAAAAGTGGAGAAATAAAAAGAGGAGATACTCTTGTTATGATGAGTACAGGAGCTGAATATGAGGTTGTTGAAATAGGAGTTAATACACCTAAAGAAAAACTAATTGATAAACTATCTTGTGGATCAGTTGGTTGGGTTTCTGGAAGTATTAAAACAATTGATACAGTAAGAGTAGGAGATACTATTACAACAAAGAATAATTTAGCACCTGATCCACTTGAGGGGTATAAACCTATGAAACCAATGGTTTATAGTGGAATATATCCTATTGAGCCTAATAGGTATGAAGCTTTAAAAGAAGCTTTAGAAAAATTAAAACTTAATGATGCATCTTTATCTTTTGAACCAGAAACATCAGAAGCTTTAGGTTTTGGTTTTAGATGTGGTTTTTTAGGTCTTTTACATATGGATATTATTGAAGAACGAATTAGAAGGGAATTCAATATTGATATTATAGCAACTAGTCCTTCGGTTATATATAAAGTTTTACTTACTAATGGAGAAATGGTTGAAGTAGATAATCCTTGTGAAATGCCTGATAAGGTTAAAATAAGCTCAATTAGTGAACCTTATGTTAAAGCTAGTATATTTGTACCAAATGAGTTTATCGGCCCTATAATGGAGCTTTGTCAAGATAAACGAGGTATTTATGAGACTACTCTTTATATAGATAAATCAAGAGTTAATATTATTTATGAACTTCCTTTATCAGAAATTGTTTATGATTTTTTTGATAAGCTTAAAAGTTATACTAAAGGATATGCTTCTTTTGATTATGAATTATCAGAATATAAAGTTAGTGATTTAGTTAAAATGGATATTTTAATTAATGGAGAAGTGGTTGATGCTTTAAGTTTAATAGTTCATAAAGATGCAGCATACCATAGAGGAATGCAAATAACTAAATCTCTTAGAACTTTAATACCTAGACAATTATTTGAAGTACCTATTCAAGCATCTATAGGATCTAAAATTATAGCTAGAGAAAATATTGCAGCAATGAGCAAGAATGTCCTTGCTAAATGTTATGGTGGAGATGTTACGCGTAAGAGAAAACTTTTAGAAAAACAAAAAGAAGGTAAAAAAAGAATGAAAATGGTAGGATCAGTTGAAGTTCCACCAGAAGCATTCTTATCAGTGTTAAGTAATGATTAGGTGATAGTATGGCTGAATTTAATGATTTTTTAAAATTAGATATTAGGGTAGGAACAATAATAGAAGCTAAGGTTTTTGAAAAAGCGAAAAGACCAGCTTATCAATTAAAAATAGATTTTGGGCAGTTAGGAATTAAGAAAAGCAGTGC
>CACXGV010000029.1 GCA_902767375.1 uncultured Erysipelotrichaceae bacterium | reverse complement strand
CACTCTATTCTATGTTTTTATTATATCAAGTTTAACAGTCTATTTCAACAAACTTAAATAATTATCAAGAATTGTAAAAATATCGTTGCTTGTTTTTGATTTGCATATTTCATTTTTAATATAACTACTATGTGGAAGACCTTTAATGTACCATAGAGCATGAGTTCTTATTTCTAAGTTAGCTTGTTTTTCATTGGTACTATCAAGTAATAATTGATAATGTCTTTTTAACATGTTTATTTTTTCGGTTGGAGAAACTTCTGTAGGTGTTTTATTCTCATATAAGTATTCTACACATTCTTTAAAAATCCAAGGATTTCCTAGGCATCCTCGACCTATCATAACCGCATCACAGCCAGTTTCATCTAACATTCTCTTTGCTTCATAACATGATGTTACATCTCCATTACCTATTACAGGAATGGATACTGATTCTTTTACTTTTTTTATGATAGACCAATCAGCATGACCACTATAACCTTGGGAACGTGTTCTTCCATGCACTGCTATGGCACTGGCACCATTTGCTTCAGCTATTTTTGCTATTTCCACAGCATTGATGTGTTCTTCATCCCAGCCACTTCTAATCTTAACTGTTACAGGAACAGATACTGCTTCTACAACTGCTTTAATTATCTCTCCTACTTTTTCAGGATTCTTTAAAAGAGCACTTCCTGCTTGACTTTTAATAGCAACTTTAGGAACTGGACATCCCATGTTGATATCTATAATATCTGGATGCATTAATTCTTCTACTTTTTTTGCTGCTGTTACAAATGATTCTAAGTCACTACCAAATATTTGCTGCGCGATTGGTCTTTCAAAATCAGTCATTTTTAATAAATCAAAAGTTTTAGAATTGCCAAAAACGATGGCTTTATCACTAACCATCTCAGCATATATTAATCCAGCACCCATTTCTTTTATAATTTGCCTGTAAGCTGTATTACTTATTCCAGCCATGGGTGCTAGAACTAATTGATTTTTAATTTCAACATTTCCTATTTTCCACATTTTTTAAATTCAACTAAATCTCCTGTATGTAAATCATATGTTTTTTCTTCTACTGTGTCAATATGAATTTCATCAAATCCAGGATCAGATAGTTTAATAATAGCCTTAAATACAAATTTACCATTGTGGTATACTTCGACAGGTTCTTTGTTGACTACATTTTCTTTTTCACAAGATTCTGGTGTCATGTGAATGTGTCTTTCAGCTTTTATTAGTCCACTAGAAAGTGATACTTTTCCATTAGGACCTATTATGTTGATTGGAAGACTTCCTTCTAAATCACCACTTTGTCTTTCTGGAGGATTTACTCCAATAATTTTACATTCATCATCTGAAAGTTCAATTTGATTGTAAGGTCTAATTGGACCTACTACTCTTACATGTTCAATTACTTGTCCATTCCATTCTAAATCAACAGTAAAAGTACTAGCAAATTGGCCAGGTTGATTTAGAGGATTTCTAACAGGAAGTTCGCTAGTTCCAAATAATTCTTTAGCAACTTCTTCTGTTAAATGAACATGTCTTCTACTTACCCCTACAGGTATTATCATATACATCACCAATTTTATTGTACAAAACATTTTTAAAAAAATCTATTTAAGTGTAAATAGATTTTATATATAAGCTTCTAGTTTACGGATTGCGTTAGTTTGGAAATCTTTAAAGTTATTCAGTAGTTTTAAGGTCTTTTTATCAATATTTTCTGATATATTGTCATATACTTTAGACATATTATTTTGACCCATTGTCAGGCCTTTAATTAGCATTTTAGCAATTGCAGCATCAGAATTGTCTTTCATAGTTTTCATTATTATATTCATATCAACGCTTATAGATGCGACAGGGTTTACTTTGCTTCCATCTGCATTTATTTTTGCCAATAATAATTCGCTTTCTTTTTTAAACTGTTCATAACTGTTGATAATATCTTGAACATCATTTTTAATTTTGTTATCTTTATTCTTTAAAGATTTTAGTAATGTCATTGTACTTTCATATCCCATACTAGCATTTTTATAAATGTAATCTAATATTTCATATTCCGAATTCATATAATCACCATTTTTATTATGCTCAAATAATAAAAAAATAATCATAATGATTATTTTTTAAATACAACTAATTTACTTAATATATAATTTGTAACTAATATTACTACTTGAACTAGGATTTTAGATATTAAATCATCTAAATGAATAAGTTCAATAAAGAGGAACATAAGTCCAGTATCTAATAATAAAGTTAAGACTCTTGAACCAGTAAATGATATAAATTCTTTAAGTTTATTATTATTTTTACTGTGAAAAACAAACCAGCGATTAGTAAAATAAGCAAATAAAACAGCTAGAACCCATGAAATAATATTTGATAGTACATAATAAATATTAAATACTTTAGAACATATAGCATAAGATCCAATTGATACTAAAGTTGTTAATGCTCCAACTATTAAATAATTCCATAATTCTTCATTTTTATGATAGATTCCCCATCCCCAATTCCAAAATCTTACGATAAAGTTTGGTTTATAAGTTCGATAGTCAAATATTCTATTACCTTTTACCATGTAACTTTTCTTAGCTAAATCTAATAGAGGTTTATCATGCATACTATCAGAATACATTTCTTCAATTGAAGCGGTTGGATATTTTTCTCTAAAAGCTTTAACTTTTTCTTCACCGCGATTGTTTTCTTTATTAAATTTTCCGGTTTTGATATCTACATCAGATGCGATTAGATCTTTAACCTTTAATTCTTTACAAATGTCCTTTAATAAAAAGTAGGGAGATGCAGAAATAATTATATCGTTTGAATGATCTTTTTGAAGATAGAAATTTTTTAATTTAGATTTATGAGATTGCCAAAACTCATCAATTAATTCTTCTAAGTTATCAAAATACTTTACAAAAGATGTAATTATTTCTTTAAATTCAGTAATAGTTATATATTTGCTTTTATATTTAAAAAAACTAATAATTATTTTGGGAATTATTTTTAATACTTTTTTGTTTTTCTTTAAACAGAAAAAGAAGAAATCAGTTTCTGAATCTCCATCATAGATAGTTCCATCAAAATCATATAAATTTAATTTCATATTACATCACGATACTATTGTATCAAATTATTAATTTTTTTGAAAATAATTAGTATTTTTTGACATTTTTTTATGGTTTTTTTATAATAAATATATAGGAGGATGACGATGAAAAAGTATGTTTGCGAATTCTTTGGAACTTTTGGGCTAACTTTCTTTGCATGTGGGGTTGCAGCTACTGTTGGTTGTAATGATGCTGCTGGAGTTGCTGCTACTGCACTTGCATTTGGATTAGTTATTGTTGCAATGGCATATTCAATTGGAAATGTTTCTGGTTGTCATATTAACCCTGCAGTTTCAATTGCTATGTTATTAAGCAAAAAATTAAGTTTTAAAGATTTTGTAGGGTATGTAGTTGCTCAAGTTGCTGGAGCTTTTGCAGGTTCTGCATTACTTGGAGTAGTTCTTGGTAGCTTTGATGTTTTAGGCGCTAATGGTTATAGTTCATTATTACCTAACGGAAATGAAGTTACTGTATGGATTGCACTACTTACAGAAGTTATACTTACTTTCTTCTTTGTACTTACTATTTTAGGTGTTACAAGTAAGAAAGAAAATGCTAATATTGCTGGACTTGTTATTGGTTTAACACTAGTAATGGTTCATCTACTTGGTATTGGTATTACTGGTACTTCAGTAAACCCTGCAAGAAGTCTTGCACCTGCAGTACTTCAAGGTGGAGATGCACTTAAACAAGTATGGGTATTTATTGTAGCCCCACTTGTTGGTGGAACACTTGCTGCTTTATTTAACAAATATGTGTTAGATAAATAAAAAAACTAAGTATTAATTACTTAGTTTTTTGATGCTCAAAAATTATATCTGTTTTAAATATTAATATAATTGTTATAAATATTAATACTATGTATAGAATTACTGCTAAATTGTTATCACCTAAAGCATATAGTACCGAGATAGCAGCACAGATAATATTAAACATATACATTATTAGAACAGTTTTTCTTACTGATTTATTTAAATTTAATAGTTGGTGATGGATATGTGATTTATCAGGTTTGCCAATACTTTGACCTTTTAAGATTCTTCTTACGATTGCAAATATTGTATCTATTATTGGTAAGAATAAGATTATAATTGGAACAATTAAAGATGTTACAGTAGTAGATTTATATCCCAGTAAGGCTATTACAGAAATCATAAATCCTAAAAACATACTACCAGTATCACCTAAGAATATTTTGGCTGGATAAAAGTTATATACTAGAAAACCTAAAGTTGCTCCTAACATTATTAAACTAAGTATAACATCTAACCCGTTTATACGATGTAAGAAAAATGCAATTATGCTTACTGCTAAGAAGAATATTGAACAGGTTCCAGAGGCTAATCCATCTAATCCATCTATTAGATTGATTGCGTTTATAATGGCAACAATAAATAGTAATGCTAGAGGATAACCTAGTAAGCCAAAATTTACATTTAAACCAAAGATTCCTAAAGTAGGTAAGGAAATATTACCATAGAATACGACAATAGATCCAGCTAATATTTGGCCGATTAATTTATAACTTGCTTTAAGGGGTTTAATATCATCGCAAATGCCAATGATAATTAAGATAAAACCGCCTATTAAAATGGATATCATTTGGTTAGTTATTTCCCCAAAAATAATATAACCAAATATAAAGGCTAAAAATACTGCTAAGCCTCCTAAGCGAGGCATTGGTTTTTTATGAACTTTTCTTTCATTAGGATAGTCCATAGCACCAATATGCTGAGCCATTTGTCTAATAATAGGAACTAGTATAAGACTAAATATAAAAGTTACTATTAGTATAATAAATATATTATATCCATTTACTTCGTAAGACATATAATCACCTACTTTTTTATTTTATTTTACTACCAATTAAATTTTCAATATGTTCTCCGTAAGCTAAGCCTACACCTCTCTCATTTTTAAGAGATATTCCAGCATAAAAAACATAATATGTACCATCTTCATACATAAATGTTGAACGATAAATACCTTTATTATCCCAAGAAATTAGTGATGGTCTTAGAATAGTTATCCCATTTGAATAATTTTCATTATCTTTAGAACTAAAATAATATAAGTTCATTGAATTACGATCTTTATGATAACGATAAGCTGCTACTATCATTTCATATCCTTTTTCAGTTTTTATGACATCTAAATGCCATGATTGTAATTTAGGTATTGGATAACTTAAAGATATTTTTCGAGGAGTAGAATATTTGTATCCATCTGTACTTTCCATATAGTATACTTCGTGATCTTTGTTAACTGACCACATTTTATATACTCCATTATCATAGATTATAGCTGGTGATAGATAATCAACTTTTGATCTTGTATTTGAAATTATTTTTTCTTTTTCAGTCCATTTTATACCGTCAGAAGATGTACGGCGATAAATTATAACTTCATCTTTAATATCATCAACAAATCTAAAATATAATTCCATTTTATTAGTATCATTATTATATACAATATGAGGATCTGAATTGTAAATATCTTCATGTTTATAATTTTGGGGAGTTGGCTCGATTGGATTTTTTAATCCTTTTGGAGTTTCCCATTTCTTTAAATCATTGCTAGCTACTAGCCAAGGATTTTCATATTTATCATTTGCGAATGGATATGGTGAATATACTAACCAATATTTATATCCATTCCATTTTTCTTTAAAGTTTAATATTTTAGGATGGGTAGCATGCATATCTGTTTTCCCATCATTTAAATCTAATTTGTAAGCGGCATTATGAACATTTTCAGTATATTCATAATCACTATAAAATTCATGCTTTACTTTGTTTCTTAAGAATTGCATTTCTTGGACGAGAGTTGTTTGTTTTAGCGCATCTCTATTAAAAAAGTAATATGCTCCAATTCCAGCAACAGTCATTCCCAAGATAACAATAACGCCTAATATAATTGTAATAATTTTTAATTTTTTATATTTCTTTTCCATGTCTCCTCCTATCCATTCTCATTCATATATTTGTTGTAATGTTCTACTACTTCTTTAGGATCTCCGATTTCAATTACCTTACCATCGTTAAGCCACAAAACTTCATTACATAGTTCTACTATCGTACCTAAACTATGAGATACTATAATAACTGTTCTTTTGTCATCGGAAATTAATTCTTTCATTTTATTATAACTTTTTTCTTTGAATCTGGTATCTCCTACCGAAAGAACTTCATCTATTAGCATAATATCAGTTTCTAAAATTGCAGTAATGGCAAAGGCTAATTTTGAATACATACCAGAGGAATATGTTTTAACGGGTTTGTTAATAAAATCACCAATATCTGCAAATTTAATAATTTCTTTCTCTTTAGCTTTTATTTCTTCTTCGCTAAAACCTAAAAGCATTCCAGATAAGTAAATGTTTTCTCTACCAGTTAATTTTTTGTTAAACCCTACTCCGATTGATAATAAAGATATAGTATGATTATGTAAATCAATACTACCTTTATCAGGACTAAATATTCCTGCTATTGCTCTTAATAGAGTTGATTTACCACTACCATTTTTACCTATAATTCCAAGAATCTTACCTTCTTCAACATCAAAGCTAACTCCTTTTAAAGCTTCGAATACTTCAACCTTATTTTTAAGTTTTGTCCAGGAAGCTCTAATAGAGGTCTTTTTTAGTCCACGATAAGTAATATGGAGATTTTTAACTGAAATAGCTGTATTCTTTTCTTTGTTTTTCATTAAATCACCTTCGCATAACTATTTTCATTTTTATGGATTGTATGTATTCCAATTACTACTAATAATAGCCCTATTACTAACCAAATGCCTAACCATTTAAAATTAGGCAACTGATTAAATATTAATATTCTTCTCATTTCATTCATAATGAACGCTATCGGATTTACTCTAAGAAAATAATATTTTAAAGTTGGTGATAAGTTTCTCTCATTAATGTTATAGAATACACCTGATAAATAAAATACCATTCTAAGAACAATATTAGTTAAGTTACCCAAATCATTAATAGTTACTCCATAGTTCATTAATAATAAACCAATGCCTAAAGAGACAATATATAGAACTATTAAAATTGGTATTAGCAAGACAATGTGCCAACTAAATGTGACACCCTGAAATATCATTAATCCAAAGGTAATAACTAATGCTATTCCCATTTTAAATAAATATGTATATGATTTTGATATTAGTAATATGTATTTAGGAATATATACTTTTGTAACTAAATCTCGATTATTTATAATCAATTTAACACTACCACTTACCATTCTGTTAAAGAAGTCCCAACATGCAAGCCCTATAAAAACAAAAGAAGCAAAGAATGGTGTGTTATTTTTAAATACAACTCCAAAGACAAATACATATATTAACATAAAACAGAATGGTTCAATTATCCACCATAGCCAGTTTAAATATGAATCTGCTACTTCGCTTTTTAGTTCGGCTTTAGCACTTCTAATAGCATATTTATTATATTTTTTTATATTAAAAATAAATTTCTTCATTTTATCACCTAATTACATTTTATCATAATTCTAGTTTATAAGAAAGAATATCCAAATTATAATGGTAATTCAATCTTAATATTAATCGCATCAGCATTTTTTTTGATTCTTTTTATAGCTTTTTCGTATTTTAATTGATATATTTTTAAATCTTTGTCCCAATTTGAATAATTTTTATCTTGGCGATGATCTGGTAATCTATAATTGCTTTGTAAATAATCAATTATATAGTTGGTTATTCTGGTAGCTCCTATTATATTCATGTGTCCTCCACCATCTTCAGTATCAGTATTCCAATTAATGGGATATTTCTTTTTATCATTGATATCTAGAAAAATAACGCCTTCTTTGTCAGCTATTTTTTTAATAGTGTCAGAAGATTTTTGATTCCACACTTTAATATCTGGCAAGCCTAATAAAACTAACTCTATATTTTTCTCTTTGCAAAGATTTATTATTTTATATAAATACTCTAAATTATATTTTTTTATTTCATTATATTCTTCATTACCATTTAAATAGTTGTAACCATTTTTGTTGGGCTCAATTGAGGTAGATAATAAAAATCCTTTGGTAATTGATTGATAATCTTTCTTACTTTCCTTAATACTATCATAGTTTATTTCTTGCCATCTATCATGATATCTAAATATAGGAAGTATATAAGATATTTTATCAAAAAAACTATTATCAAATACATCATCATTTATCATATCAATTTTAACTTTACTTAAATCCATATAATCAAATGATTGTCTTCTCATAGGTTCATCTTCTTTACGTGCATAAAACATTGTAACTGTATCTACAAATACGACTTTTGGTTGCTGTTTTAGCAATGCATTTTGTAAAAAATAGTAGGACATATACACTCTAGCAGAAGGAGCATTATAATTATAAGAAGTTATTCCTGTTTTTTCATATATTTGCATTGGTGATACGCCTTTATAGATGCTACTATCGCCTATAAAAAGGATATCTAACTGATTTTCAGGTATTTTACTAAAACCTTTAGGAGAATATATTTGGCCTTGAAAGTCATCTGTCCAACCTTTAGGTATTAGTATATTTCCTAATTTTATTGCAATAAAAAGAGTTATTAATAAAAATATAAATAATCTAATAAAATTTTTCATTAAAAACCTCCATATATGAAACTACTTGCTGAATATCCTTTACCATAAATACCAAAGATAATTATAGAGAAAATTATAAGTAGATATATAACCCATCTAAATAGTAGATTCTGTTCTTCTATTTTTTTTCTAACATCTATATTAAGTTCACTTGCTAGGCTTATTGAGAAAGTTACAAACAAACTAATTATAAGAATATTAAAATCTAAATAAGTAAGCCCAAAATCGGTTAACTTGTGTTTTGAATAGATAAATATATTACCAATAGTACTAATAAAATTAGAAATGGTACTTGCTCTAAATAAGAGCATTCCGATTATAACAATGATATTAGTTCTTATTATTTGAAATAGTTTATAACTGAATGTTTTGGTATTAATTTTAAAAACGCTTATTATTTTATCAAATAATGGTTTTAATAAAACTCCAAGCATCATAATAAAATAATAATATAAACCATAGATAATGTATTTTAAGCTTGCTCCATGCCATAAACCATTGACAAACCATACAAAGAATAAAGGAAAAGCGATAGTAATGAATCTTGATAGATGTTTAAATCTTATTTTCCTTACTAGTTTGTTTAGTCTCATATTAATTTTGGAAAATGATATTGAAAAGAAGATATAGTCTTTTAACCATAATCCTAAAGATATGTGCCATCTACGCCAGAATTCTTCAATTGATTTACTGAAGAATGGTCTTTTGAAGTTTTCTGGGAGTTCAATATTAAATAGTTCTGAAACTCCCCTAGCAATATCTATGCAGCCACTAAAATCCATATATATTTGAATAGTATATAGTATCATTGATAGAATAATATAACTTCCAGTATTGTTATTATCAAGAAAATTACTTACAAATATTCCGGCACGATCTGCTATTATTAGTTTTTTAATAAAGCCATAACCAATTAAAATGAAGGCTTTACGACAGTTGTTATAGTTAAAACTTTTTTCAGAAAATAAACTTTTTGATAATTCATTATATCTAGATATTGGTCCTTCTACAATTTTTGGAAAGAAAGTAAAAAATGTTAATAATTTAAAATAGTTTTTTTCTGGTTGATATTTTTTACGATAAATATCGGTAATATAAGATATCATTTCTAATGTATAATAAGATATTCCAATTGGTAGTATAAACTTTTTGAATGGAATATTAAGATTAATTATATTTATAATTGGATTAATCAATGAAGAAAGAAAATTATTGTACTTTAAGACTATTAAAAATCCTAGGGTTATAGAAACAGTTAGTAAGTAAATAAGTTTTCTTCTATTATTTGATTTATTTAGTAGTATTGCTCCTAAATACACTATTAAAGTAGCTAGTACTACAAATATTATTAATTTTTTACTTAAGCAATAGTAAAAATAAAGGTTCCCAAATAGAATAATAGTCCATCTATACTTTTTAGGAAATATATAATAGATAAGCATTAATCCTATTATAAATACTATAAATTTTAATGATGTGTAACTCATTCCTATCCTCCTTTTAAGTCTTACTTTTCTTGAAAGTTTATTAAATCTTCAGTATATAAATCTAATGGGCTTTGCAAGAAAATAATAGCATCTGGTTGATATTTATTTATATATCTGAATAAATGAATTGCGCGATATCTTCTAACATCAACTACTTTTGTTTGTTTAAAGTTTAGTGATAGAAATGGATAAACAATATCAGCGTATGAATCTTTTAATATTAATAATTTCTTATTATTATAAGGCATTAAATTAGTAATATTAACCTCGGCCTTAGTTCCTTTGCCATAGGTGTAGTATACAGATAAATCACGATCTAAATCTTTATCTAGGAATTCTGGGTATGTTAATGTATCAGCAAAAGAACCCTTTCTTACATCTTCTACTTTTCCTACATTGCGATAATTTATTACTTGCAAGTTGGTTTCAAATTTGGGTGTTATATAAGTAAAGTCATCCCATCCTCCATAATACTTACCAGTTCTTTTACCATATGTACCTAAGAAGATATTTTTATATGTTTTAAAATCATAATCATTTAAATATTTATCTGTAAGATTTAAATCTAGTTTTGAATCTAAATCTTTTATAATATGTTGGTATGATGCAAAAGCGGTTTCTGTATTCCAGTGATGATCCGTCTTAAAGAAAAGTTTTTCCTTTTCTTTTGGAAGTAATTCTTCTAAGTCTAGAACGTTTACATTATCATTGAATGAAGCAACTAGTCTGTCACTTGTGTCTTGACAATTATCTTTAATGTAAAATGGAAGACTATCATCTGTATTACGCCATGGTACTTTTATATAAAGAAAGTATATATCATTTTCTTTTGAAAAATCAGCTAAACTATTAAGTTTTTTAGTATAATTAGTAATATTTCCAACGGGATAAGATGCTGTTAATAGGCCATTCTTTTCTTTAATAACTGTTAAAGAAGTATCCCCTTCGTGTACTACTTTTTTTTGAAGCACTTTTTGGAATAAACCATATATATCTATATAATTATCTTTAAGAAAGATTTTCTTATTTAAGGTAGATTCAATGCTTTTAGCTAATAAGTTTATTCTTTCAAGTTTATTTGATGATTTGTATTCTTCACTTTTGCGGATTGTTCGTGCATCGGATTTAAAATCCTCTGCACTGAGTAAAACTGTACAAGATAATGTAAGTGTTAAGAATCCAACAAAAGCTATTATAAATAAGTTTTTTATTATTTTTTTCATGTTAACTCCTAGAAATTGAAATAGATAAATGGATTATAAGTTCCTTTAGTAATATAAGAAACAGATATTATAAATACTATTATTAATATTGGCCATTTAAGATAATTTAAGTATTTGTTATTAAATATTTTTGTTTTAATAATTGGAAAACTAAATAGTAATGCCATTAGAATAATACCTAAATTTTCGATAAGTAATTCATAGAACTTAAGATCTACAAAATTATTAAAGGTAAACATTCTTTTAATATAATTAAAGGCAGTTAAAAGAGAATCAGATCTAAATATTACCCATCCGATGATTACAAATAACATAGTATAAATGTATCTAATTACATTGGGTATTTTTTTGTTTTTTAAATCAAAGATTTTTTCAATACATAATAAAATATAATACATTATACCCCAAGCTATAAATGTCCAGTTAGCACCATGCCATAAACCAGTTAATAACCAGACAACACCCAGGTTAATAATAGTTCTTATTTTGGATTTTCTGTTTCCTCCAAGGGGAATATAAACATAATCTCTAAACCAAGTCCCAAGTGAGATATGCCATCTACGCCAGAATTCGGTAATCGATTTAGATATGTATGGGTAGTTAAAGTTTTCTTCAAAGTTAAAGGCAAACATTTTTCCTAAACCAATAGCCATATCACTATAACCGGAAAAATCATAATAAATTTGGAAAGTATAACATATTGCGCCAAGCCATACTAATGCAAAGGATACTCCATCAGTTGAAATATTACTTTTAAATATATAATCAGCAGTATAGCCCATGGTATTCGCGATAATTACTTTTTTACCTAATCCAATAATAAATCTTTTTATTCCTTCAAGAAATAAATCTAAACTTCCTTTTCTCTTAACTATTTGTTCTTCTATAACATTGTATCTAACTATTGGGCCAGCAATTAATTGAGGAAAGAAAGATATATAAAGTGCTAGATTAAGAATATTTTTTTGGACATGAGCTTTTTTAGTATAAACATCTATAACGTATGATAGTATTTGAAAAGTAAAAAATGAAATGCCAATCGGTAATACTATATTAGGTAACTTGATATGACTTGGAAAAATGCTATTAATAATACTTAAAGTAAATATTAAGTATTTATAGATAAATAATAATCCCAAGTTATAAATAACTGACAAAGATAATAAAAATTTTGAAAGTTTTTTCTTAGTTCGATTTTTATCAATTAATAAACCTATAAAATAATTTATGACTATAGATAAAAGCATAATGAAAACAAATCTAGGTTCCCCATACCAGTAAAAACCTAAACTTGATAAAAGTAATATAGTGTTACGATATTTTATATTGGGAATGCTGTAGTAAAGAATCAAAACAATTGGTAAAAATACAAATATAAACAAGTTGCTAGCAAATATCATAATTAATCCTCTTTATATGTTGCATCAATAATTCTTTTTGAATTATTTTTGTCAATAAAACTAAAAGTTTTTTCTACTCTTTTAACATATGCATCTTCCATTTTAAAATCATTATTAACATATTCAACTATTTTATTTATTACGTCTTCACTTTTTTCATATACTGGTCCAAATGCGTCTTTTTCGAAGTTAAAATATCCTTTTTTATAATGAGAGCTGAAGTATTCTTCTTGATCAAATTGGAAGAATATTTCTGGTTTCTTTAAATAAGCAAAATCGAAAAAAGTACTAGAATAATCGGTAATAAATAATTTGCTTTCAGCAAAAATTTGTGAGTAATTTATTTCTCCTGCTGGTATTATTTTTACAACATCGTTTTCAAATGGAGTAAAATCTTCTATATATGATAACATTTCTGGGTGTAAGATAAATTTCAAAATGATACCTTTTTTTCTAAGGTGCTCAAGTAATTTATCATTTTGAAGAATGTCCTTAAATTCTTTATAATATCTGCTAGAGGTAAAATCAGTTCTAGGTGTTGAACTTCCATAACCTCTACGCCAAGTAGGCGCTAAGGTAATTATATTTTGAGGTTCATTTTTTAGATAATCATATCTAGCAAATCCAGTTAAGAGGATTTGGTCTTTATCAAAGCAATATTTATTTTCGCAGAATTCTTTATATTCATCATTTGTGCATGAAATAATATAGTCTATTTTCTTTAAATAACGATTAGCTGCTTTACTTATATCATTTTGAGTTATACCATGTTGTAACCAAACGAATTTATAATTAAATAAATCACGATATAATTGAAGATTACTTATTTTGAAGGCATTAAAATACTCTGGCATTGTATGAGATGAGTAAATATAAGCAGCATTTAAGAATAAGCGTTTATGTTTGAAACTTCCAGTAGCTACTACTTTACCGTATTGTTTCATGCGATGATAATCTTCTGATTCTTTACTAATTACATAGTAAGTTTTTTTAGCTAAATCTTTACGGTAAGTGTTAATGTACTTAAATAAAGCTTCTCCATTATCTCCGGCTTTAGTTAATCTATCACTTATTAGAATATATTTTTTATTTATATGACTTAATAATCTTATTGGAGTAAATATTTTTTGATTTTTATATATTTTTAAGATAGAGACAATTTTTCTTTTTAAATATACTAATCTTGGTTTAGATAATTTGCTTACTTTAATTCTGTGACCAGTAAATAATATACGATAATTCTTTTCAAAAAATACTGGGCTAACACTATTTAAAGGGGTACGATTTCCCATTTTAATACTTGCCGCTGGATAATATCGATTATTATCACTGTTTCTAAAAATAAAATTGATTTTTTTGGCTTTTCTTAGTTTAATCTTAAATCTACGTAAGTGAGTTTTATCAACAATAGTATTCCCATAAGTTAAATCTAGAGCGCTATTAAAATCTTTACTTTCGGATGGTTCAATAATACTATTTCCATTTAGACAAACAATATCTAAAAAATCCATCCCAAAATTATTAAAGAATGCATCTACTTGTAGATACTCATTTACGCATTTAATTTCTCTGATAGTAATTGTATTAGAATTTAAGACATATTCATTAAATAAAGACATATCAAATTCGCCTTTTTCCAAAAGCGTATATTTCATTTCAAGTGAATTACAGTATTCACTATCATGGATTATGTAATCAGCAGATAGTTTTTTTAAATACTTTTTAATTTTGGAAAATACTTGGTCATATTCTTCTTTGGTTGGAAATATATCTGTACTAATAGTTTTAATCCTAGATCTTAATTCATATATAATGATTTCTTGATATAAACGATTCAAGTTATTAGTATCTGGTATTATGGAATCTAATAGTTTAACTACGGTTAAATATGCACGATAATTTTCTTTAGCAGTATCGGAAATAGAACTTTGGTCAGCTCTTTTACGATAATTGTATTTGACTCCATTTTCACATACATATCCTAGTTTAGGATTATTGCCATATATTTTAAAATTTAATTCAGTATCTTCTTCACCAAGGTATGATTCATCAAATCTAAAACTATCAAATATTTCTTTTTTATAAAAACAAGAAGCACTTGAAATAACAAAATTATATGGTTCTTTAATTAAGTTTATAATACGGTTTTTATGCCCCATTTTTTTGTATTTAACATGTAAGCCAGTTTGGGCTTCAAAGAAATATAATGGAAGGGCTACTATATCTATATAGCGATCATTTTTGTCAAAAAAATTATAAACTTCCCTTAAAGTGTTAGATGGTAGAGTATCATCCCCATCAAAAAAATTAACATATCTACCCTTTATATGTTTTAAGCCTTCGTTTTTAGCAGATGATAATCCTCCATTTTTCTTTTTAATATAAAAAATATTCTCAGGATACATTTTTTGATATTTTAAACATATTTCTTCACTATTATCAGGTGACCCATCATTAACTAAGATTAATTGAACATTTTCTTCAAAACCAATATCTTGATTAATTATGCTATTAATTGCTTCTTCTAAATAATCTTCTATTTTATATATACATGTTATTATTGATATTTTAAATTCTTTTTTCATTTCATACACCCTATTTCTAATTATATATGATTATGCCCTTTTTTTAAAGGTTTTGACTCTAATTTAAAAAATAAATCTATTAATTAGATTTATTTTTCTCACTGTTTATTTCTTTTTCTCTTTCATTTAAATATGTATTATAATCATCATTCCAATAGTTATATTTTTCTTCGTTACGATGATCTGGTAATTTATAATTATCTACTAGATATTTTCCTAAATATTTTGATACTTTTTCTGAACCATATAGATTTAAATGATCACCACCATCTGATGTGTCTTTATTCCAGTCCATACCAATTTTTTTGTTATCATTATTTAGTTCTAAATAAATAATACCTTTGGAATCAGCGTACTCTTTAACAGCAATGTATCTAGCATAACTAGATGAATCTGGTGATGGAGTATGATATAAAAGAAATTCAATATTTTCTTGCTTACATCTTTCAATCATTTTGTCTAAATAATATATACTTACATCTGGTAAGGTCATTTTTTCACCTGTATCTTTCATATAATCTTTAGGTCCAGTATATGGTTCTTGATAAGCAACCATATCCATTCCTTTTAAAGCATACCTTTCATTATAGAAAGCATATTTTAAATCATCTTTGGTGAGTTCATTATAACGACTGTGATATCTAAAAATTGGTAAAAAGTGGGCTAGTTTAACTATACGAGATCTTTTATAATTTGGATCAAATACAGAATTGATTTTATTTATACTTAATGGCATGTTGTCATATACCTTACTTGAATTACCATATGATGTTTGTTTAGTAAAAAATAATTCATCAGCATTAAAAAGTATTATTTTAGGTTTTTGATATTTTAAAGATTCTTCAAACATTGAATATCCTGTCCATATTCTTTGCCCAGCTGCTACAAAGTTATAACTTGTAAAACCATATTCATGATACATTACTAAAGGATCTATTCCACGGTATGTATCACTATTGCCCATGAAGATTACATCTAATGAATCTTTTGGTTCTGCATAGAACCCTTTCATAATAAATGTCATCATGTTCATACGATGGTCAATCCATTTAGGCATGAATATTTTAGATGATATAAATAAAATTATTATAGATAATACGAATGTTATGCATAACGTTGATATTAATTTAATAAAATCTTTCATATTACCTCCTAAAATGCTCCATAGATAAAGGATGATGCATCATAACCTTCACCATATATACCTAGAATAACAATTGAACATATTAATATAGTATATATCAAGCTTCTAATAATCACTTTTTTAGTAAATCCTTCTTCAATATTAATCTTATTAAATTCGCTTAGAGTATCTATTAACAGTAAGATGATAGTACCAATAATTAGAATAATAAAGTCTATTTTAATAATTCCATACTCATAAATACCACTACCTTTGGTAAAAATACTGCCAATTAAATTAAAAAATTCAGCGATAGAAGTACTTCTAAATAAAGCCATACCAAATATTACAATAATAATAGTTCGAATAATGTGGATAACATTTATGATATGAACATTTATCTTTAGTTTTGTTCTAATCTTGCTGGATAATGGCTCAATTAATAAACCAATCATCATAAAGATATAGTAATACATACCATAGAATATATATTTGTAACTTGCTCCATGCCAAATACCATTTACAAGCCATACAAATAGTAACGGAAAGGCAGCACTGATAAATTTATAAAAATAGTTGTTAAAATGTTTTTTAGCAAACATTACAACTTTCATATTCATTTTGGATAAAGATATTGGATAAAAAACATATTCTTTAATCCACGCTCCAAGTGAGATGTGCCATCTGCGCCAGAATTCTTGTACATCTTTAGCAAAGAATGGGCTTTTAAAGTTTAATGGAAGTTTAATATTAAAGAGGTATGATACTCCCCTTACTATATCTATGCAGCCAGAAAACTCAGCATATATTTGAAGAGTGTAAAGAATTATCGCCACTATTACGGTGCTTCCACCAAGTCCTTCACCAAATACATTATTAACATATATTCCTGCACGGTCAGCAATGACCATTTTTTTAAATAAACCCAATACTATTAAATCTAATCCAATAGTTATTGAATTAAAATCAATCTTTTTAGGAGTAAAAAACTCTTTTGATAATTCATCAAATCTAGATATTGGTCCTTCTGTAATTTTAGGAAAATATAGTAGAAATAAGGCTACTTTAAATGGATTCTTAGATGCAGAATACTTTCCCCTATAAATATCTACAATATAACTAATAGCCTCTAAAGTGTAATAAGATATACCAAGGGGTAATATTAATGTTTTTGTTTGTTCTAATGGTTTAATATTAAATATACCTGTTATTATATTTATATTAGAGATAGTAAAATTATAATATTTAGTAAATATTATAAATAATATATTTAGAACAATTCCAAATAATAATATTCTTTTTTTCTTTTTTTGATATTTATTTTTTAAGTCCTTTTGTTCTTTATCTAATGCTTTTATTTGTTCATTATACTTAGTTAATTTTAGTCCAATAATGAAGATTGATATAATACTTAAACAAATAAATATTATTAATTTAGAACTGGATAAGTAATAAAAAACTATACTTCCAAGTAAAAGAATTATCCAGCGATACTTTTGCGGGATAATATAATATATAAACAATAGACAAATAACAAGCAGTAAGAATTTTAATGAAATGATTGACATGTTGTTCCTCCTGAATTAATTATTATTTCAACTTATTAACTAAAGCTTCTATTGTTTCAACTGATTCAAAATTTTCTGGGATAACATCTACTACAGTAATTTCAATATCAAATTTTTCATTTAAAAGTGATATTAACATTACTAGATCAAAAGAAGTTATTAAGCCATCTGATACAAGATGTTTTTCATTAGCATAATCAATTCCTTCTTTTACTTCATTTAATACTTCAATAATTTCTTTCATAATTAACCTTCCATTTCTAGATAATCTTTTTTTAATTTAACTCTATCTATTTTACCATTAGCATTAAATGGCATCTTAGATACTTTGATAACCTTATTAGGTCTCATATATTTTACTAATTTTTGATCCGCATATTTTATTACATCATCTACGGATAATTTTGATGATTCATAGAATAATACAATTAATTTATTATTTTCATCATATATACATGCACATGTAGTGATGCCCTCTAAGGCAGTAATATTTGCTTCAATTTCGCCTAATTCTATACGATATCCCATATGTTTAATTTGGAAATCTTTGCGTCCTAGATATTCTATTTCACCATATTTATTTATTTTACCTAAATCTCCTGTTTTATATACTATTTCAGGATATGATTTATTAATAGGGTTTTGCACAAATGCATCGTTGGTTTTTTCAGGATTATTATAATATCCTGAACCAACAAAATCGCCTCTTACGTATAGTTCTCCAGGGCTTCCAGCTTCACATTCTTTTCCTTCTTCATCTACAATTAAAATATCACAGTTGTTACATGGCCAACCAATAGGTAATGATTCATTATTTTTAAACTTACGATTAACAATATAATAGGTACATATATCAGTTGTTTCTGTTGGCCCAAATAAGTTTCCATATAATACATTTGGTAAATGTTTACGCCATTTATTTAAAGTTGGAGTTGGCATTACTTCTCCGGCAAACAATACTTTTTTTAAATATTTTGGCTTGGCATAGTCAAATGTATTTAAGTTGGCAACAATACTTAAGGCAGAAGGTACCCAATATATAGTGTTTATTTTAAACTCATTTAGATATTTTACTAAGTTCATAGTAAAAGTAAAATTAATTTTTGGAATAATGCAAAATGTTGCTCCAGTAAACATTGTTGAATATATATCTGAAACAGACATACTAAAATAGAATGGAGATTGATTGCCAAAAATAGTTGTATTATCAATGCTGAAGCATTCAATAAACCATTTAATATAAGCGATCACTGATTTATGAGTTATAACACTACCTTTTGGTACTCCGGTTGATCCGGATGTAAATAAAACATATGCTGGATTAGTACCAACCATCTTTTGGTTAATACCCTTTATTACCTTATTATCTATTTTATTATCAATTAAATCTATATTTATAATCTGTGCATCAAAATTATAACTCTTTAATTTTTCAATACATTTATTATTAGTAATAATTAAAGTTGGTTTTAAAGTATTATAGACTAAATCTAATCTATTTTTTGGAGATGCAGTATCAAATACAGTATAAAAATTACCACTATATAAAACTCCAAACATTGCTTTTAATGTATCGATACTTTTATCTATAAAAATAGCAATTGGTTTATTAAATAAGTTATATTTATTTATATAACAAGCTATTCTTTTTGATTCATTAGCAAATGCATGAAAACTTATTTTATTATCTTTATTTTCTAAAATACATGTTTTTCTTGGATATTTGTTAGATGTTTCATCTAAATAATCTGTAATTACTTTTTTCATATTCTATCCTTTCTATTTATTACATTTATCAATTATGAAATCCACTAATAGCTGAGTAGCATTTCCTTCACAATTTGATACATATTTATTTTTAAAATTTCTTATTACATTCATATCATAGTTATCTTTATCAATAGCTTTAAACATTTTTTTAGCATCTTTAAATACAACATTAGGTAATTCTTTAAAGATATCAACATTTAAACCATTTTTTGCTGTATATTTTTCATAATCAGGTACATATAGATAAGTTGGTATTTCTAAAATAGCACTTTCAAATACAAAAGATGAGTAGTCAGTTATAGCAATATCAGCTACACTTAGTAATTCTTGGGTATTAAACTCTGGGCAGCGATATACTCTATCATCAGTGATGTATTTGTCAATATCTGGATGATATTTATACGCTACTGGATGAATGTTTATAATTATATTGTATTTGTCAAATAATGCATGAGAAACAAATTCTTTTAAATAGTCATCTTCATATCTTCTAAAAGTAGATACATATAAAATGGTTGGCTTATCCTTTAAATGAGGATATTTTTTTAGAATGTCTTTTTTCTTATTTTTAATTTTTAATAAATAGTCTATTTTAGGATTACCAATGGGTACCATCTTGTCTAATGGCATATTAAATGCTTCAGCATAAAATCTACTAGTCTCTTCACTTGTTGATATTAAATAGTCATAATGTTCATGCATTTGCATTAAGTGACTCAATTTATCCCCTTTACCAGATTCTTTTTTTAGTGTTTGATATCCAAATTTTTTTAGATTTCCAATACCATGACATAGTTCAATTATTGTTAATTCTTTTTTATGGTTTAGAACAGATATAGGAATAATATATGTATCTGCTAAGCATACTTTGGAAGTTGCTAGATGATACATTTGCTTGTACATATGAAAGTAATAACTAATAAAGTTTTTCTTTACTAATACCTTAGTTAGTATGACAAGTTTTTTATCCGGAAACCTTTTATGAATATCTTTTTCCATTAATTCAAAATCAATAGATTTATTATTTGACTGTCTACTAAGAAATAAAATCTTATTATGATCTATTTTAGTAAAAAGTTTGATAAAGAAATAAATTAATCTTAAATGCCATTTGAATAAAGTTATTAGAACTGTCATTATTCCTCCTATATAATATGATCTCTTTTAAGATATTCAATTAATCTATCAGTATTATGATTATCATGGAACTCTACTATTTTATGATATCTATTTTGATATTTTTTACTTTGTGGTTTTAAGTAATTGTCTTTTATTAGTTTGCCTAAATCTTCAAATTCATAACTGATATCACCAAAAGCATTTTTATCATTTAACATAAGATGACTATGGAACTGCTTCATACATTCATCTAATTCTTCCCAGCAAAATATTACATTTGAACCACGATAAAAGGCTGAATAAGCAATAGATGAATAATCAGTAATTAATAGATTAGTTTCTTCTAATATTTTATCATATGATAAAATATCTGGAACTTTTATATCAGTATTTTTAAAACGTTCTAGTAATAGGGGATGAGGTATTACATAAACTTTATCCCTTAGTTCTTTAGGAACATTTTTTATTATTTTCTTTAACATTTGATAATATTTAGACTTTTTATAATCTGATTCTAAAAGATTTAGTTCCCATAGTCTAGCAGTTAACATGATTGTTATTTTGTCAGCATCTTCTTTTTTTATATTTCGATCATATGAAGGCAATCCTGTTACATATAAATCTTCTTTTTCATAATTTGCTAAATCTATAAAATGCTTAGCTTCTAAATCTGATGACACAACCACTTTTACATCCATAGGCATTTCATTAACGCCTTTTAAGAATGCACCTCTACTTTTAGGGTTTAATGCTACCATATACATAACGCCATGTTGTAAAAAAACTTGTTTATAATCTTTTTTGATGAATTTACGAGTTATATATTTATTGGCTGCTCTTAGTTCGATTGAATGAGGAACTGATTCAGTTCCAATAAATTTATGACATTTAAAGAAACTATAGTAGTGTTTAAAAGTAAAGGCATAAATAATATTTTTTTGATATTTTGGTTTAATAAATTCATTGTGAGCACTTTCTTTTCTAATTATAAAGTGAGCATTATTATATCCCATATCAATTAGTCTTTCATAAACTACCATTGCACTTTCTTCATATTTATTAGCTTCTTTCTCATATAATAAGATGATATTACTTTTAGGAGTTAAGCAAGATAATAGTTTAGCAAAAAATATTTTAATCTTCTCTTTTGGAGAATCTGTAACATTTTGACTTCTAACTGTTACTCCAATTGAGTTCTTTTTAGTTTGTCTAAAATAGCATGCCAAATTATGATTTTTAAATTTATATAATGGTCCTACAAATCCAAGATATTTAGTATAGTATATTAAATTATAAATCATGGGCATAACTAAATTAGTATCATCATTTATAAAGTTAACTTTGCAGAGATTTTGTGGAGGATTGTTAACTAGTTTGTCACATTCTACGCTAACTTTATAAATATTAAAATAATAATTATACTTTTTAAAAGGAACTCTTATACCTTTTTTAAATAATGTTTTTATTGGAAATTTTTCTTCTCTTAAAACTAAATACTTGTCAAAAGATTCTTTTTTTAAATGTCGATCATATCGATAAGCGCACATGCTAAAAATTCCAATGGTTTTTTTGGTTTTAAAAAATATAGGGAAAATATTAACAAATATTCCTTTTATATCTTTAACTGTTTTTATTTCACTAAATGTTTCATCCATATTCAATGCCTCATTTTCTCTATGTAAATTATAACAAATGTAACCCTATATCGCAATAAAAGGGATAGAAAAATCCGAATTAACGGGCTAGTATTTAACATCTACAAGATATAATCCACTTGATGGGGCAGTTATATAGTTTGTAGTTTTGCGAGATTTATCTAACATTTCTTTAATTATCTCTGGATCTTTTTTATTCTCACCAACTAAGATAAGGGCTCCTACCATATTCCGTATCATATATCTATAAAAACTTTTGCCTGTAAATGTAATTAATAATATATCTTTTTTCTTTTTAAATGTTATTTTGTTTATGACACTATTATAGTTTTCTCTTTCACCAGATGTGAATGCTTTATATGAGTGGGGCCCAATTAAGTACTTTGCGGCCCTTTTCATCTTTCCGATATTTAAGTTGTAACAATAATTATAAATATAATCATTATCGATTGGATCATATTCACCCATATTAATAACATATTGATATGTTTTTTCTAAGCAGTCAAATCTTGCATGAAAGTCATCTTCTACTTCATATACATCGTTAACATATATGTATTTATCAATACATGAATTGATAGCTTCTTTTAAATTATCAACTGGGATGTTTATATTTAAATCAAATGATACTCCTTGATTAAAGGCATGAACACCTCTATCAGTTCTGCCTGCTCCTTTAACTAGTACGATTGATTTGTTTATTTTAGTTAAAGCTTTTTCTAATTCTTCTTGTACTGTTTTGTGATTATTTAATTTTTGAAAACCATAATATTTACTACCATCATAACTTATTTTTGCTAAATATCTCATTAGAATATACTCCTATAAATATCTTTTAATAGTTCTTTATTATCTAAAGTATATGTTAGATTTGCCCCTTTTTCATTAGCAAGTTCGATGAATTCTATAATTGGTGGTTTAGATACTAAGCCACTTTTAATAGCGCTTAAAATATCTCCTTGATATTTAATTATTTTATTCTTAGCTATTATAAGGTGTTTACTTATCTTATTTAAGAATAATATATCGTTAGAAATAATTAAGAAGCTAGTTTTATATTCTGCATTTATAAGTTTGATAAATTTAGATATTTTGGATTTATCTTTATGATTTAATCCTAAATCTAAATTGTTTAGAATAACTAAATCAGGATGCATTTCACAGGCATAAATTAATAGTATTAATTTGTACTCACTGTAAGATATTTCATTTAATCTTGATTTTAATATATCTGGGGATAATCCTAACATGTTAATAAAATCGATGTTATTAACAAGTTTTTTTACTTTAGCATTCTTTTTTATGGTTAGTTCAGTCATATCATTGACAATAGTTGATAAGTCTGAAGCTTCTCCAATAAAGGATGTAAATGACCTATTTTTAAAATATTTATTATTATTACTATTAGAATATATTATTTCCATAAAGCACCTACTAATGATTTCATACTAAAATATTTTTTCTTTAATAAGTCATAATAATTTAGGTTAGTACTCATTTCAACTATAAATGGGTCATTCATACCTATTTTAGATAAGTATTTGCCTTCTTTTAAAATATTTTCGGTAGTATCATATCTAACTACACTATTATTATCCATAATTATTGTATCCGTGCCATATAATAATTCTTCAGAATTGGTTGTAACATTTAAAATGCAGATATTATTCTCTTTAGCATATTTTATTATCTTAAATTTTTGTTCTGGGGTTAGATAAGTTAATAAATCATCAATTCCTAGAATAGATGGCTTGATTATTAATAAAGCTAGTATTTTAACATAAGCTTTTTCATATGTAGATAGATAGTTTATTTTAGATTCAACTAAATCATCTAATTTAAAGAACTTAATAAACTTTTCAAGGGTTTTATAAGCAATGTCATCTGATATGTTAATTATTCTTTGATAAAACAATAATTCATCTTTAACATAGTCGGTTTTAAACTCATTAGTCTTTAAAACTGCCGCAATATTTTGTCGTAAAAAAGAGATATCAAAATCATTGATAGGTCTTCCATCAATTAAGATATCATCGTTATCAATTTGATTAATTAAAGATTTTAAAAGTCTTGTTTTACCACTTGAATGTGATCCCACTATATTAATAAATGGTGTTAATTTAATTTTTAAATTATACTTTCTAAATTCAATAGTTTCCATAAGCATCCCCCATATTTAAATTATATCATTATAAAAGATAGATTTCTATAAAATCTACCTTATTTTGTTAATTCATAAATTGCAGTTTGAATTTGGTTATCTGTTTCAAAAGATGGATTTTCAATATACTCTTCGCTTAAGTTTACTTCTATGTCAGGTTCTAATCCCACCTCATCTATACAATTACCTTTAGGAGTTAACCATTTAGCTGATGTGTATTTATACATTGTTCCATCTGTTAAGGTAGTTGTTCTTTGGACTTTGCCTTTGCCATAGGATTTTACTCCGATTAATGTGGCATTATAACTATATTTCAAGGCAGAGGCTAGAATTTCTGAGGCAGATGCTGATCCTTTATTAATTAATACTGCAATTGGATAAGAACGATATTCATCTGTGGTATCTTTTGTATCTTCCTTCGATAGTTTATTTTCTAATGAATATATTAGTTTGCCTTTTTGAAGAAATAATTCAGCAATGTTGGTTGCTTCATTTAAATAACCACCAGTATTATTTCTTAAATCAATTATTAAACTATCTATATTTGATTCTTCTAATGATAGTAGTTCTTTATCAAATTGTTCGTAAATAGTATCAGAGAATTTATCTATTAAGATGTATCCTACTCTTTTTTCGTTACGATTAAATATTTCTTTATAAATAGCAGGAACATATAGGGTTGCTTTATTAACAGTGAATTCTTTTATTTCCTCGCCCCTTTTAACTGTTATTTTAATGTTTCCATTGGTGTTATTCTTAATTATTTCAACAGCATCATAATGATCTTTATCAGTTAAATCTGTATCATCTATTTTAATTATTATATCTTCTGACATAATACCTGCTCTTTCTGCAGGAGAATCTTCAAATACTTTTTTAATTACTATTTCCTTGTTTTCGTTAGTTGTAACTTCAACGCCAATTCCTTGATAACTTCCATTTAGAGAATCATTAAGTAAATTAGTATTATTTTCATTTAAATAAGTAGTATAAGGGTCTCCTAAATATTTAAGCATTCCATTAATAGCTGAATCAACTAGAGCGCTTTGATCTATTTCATCATAATAGTTATTAACAATATTATTATATGAAGATATTAGTTCATTTAATTCTTTACTATTAGTATTTTTAGGAGTTTTATTACTAGTATAAACTAAATAACCAGTACTAAAACTCATAATTAAAGATGAAACTAAAGTAATTACTATTACTTCCCATAATTTAAATATTGGCTTACTATCTTTATTTTTCATATTACCATCTCACTATAATTTTAACATAAAAAAAGTGTTAATTAAACACTTTTTCATATTCAGATATAGATTCGTAGTATTTAGATACTTTACCATTCTTAATTAGAATTAAAGCAGAATCTTTAATTTTTACTTCACTTGGTTTTGATGGATTATGATTAGATTTATCACTTAAATATTCATCATCTTTATTCATACTTAAATCGACAGTATAAACTTTTAAGGCATTATCTTTACTAATATAAGAGCTTACTAATGATTTATATTGATTAGCATTTTCATCATCAGCTTTATATAAGAATACATAATACTCGTCATATGGACGATTGAACATAGTTCCTACAGTAGCAACATCATAGTTAAATGCAGCCTCTTCTGCATTATTATCTTTCTTGTTTAAAGTATGTGATGTTAAAAAGTATAATCCAACAATTACTACTAAAATACCAAGTATAATGAAGATAAGATTCCTTATTTCCTTCATATCTTCACTTTCATATTTAACACTTTTAATTTTTTTATTTTTCATTTTTACCCACCTGCTTTATATAATAACATATTATTTATAAATAATCTAGTTCTTCTAATTTAGCTATAATCATTTCAGTTGTAGTTGAAATAAAGTTTTCAATATTTTCCATACTAAATACATATAATTTAGCTTTTTTAGAGTTTTCAATTATTAATCCCATTTTGTCTCTTAATATTTCTAATTTATCCATAGGGATTTCTTCAATAATATTGTCTAACTTAGGAATATCTTGGTAGAAGATATCTAAATCTAGTTTATATTTATCTATTAGATCTATGTTTAAACTTGTGTAATCATTATAGATGTATTCCATAATAGCATCATCACACAGATGAACTTTTTCTCCCGCTAAGTTTTTAATTAGGGTATTATCTTCGTTTACTATTTCTGGTATAAAATATTTAAACCAAAAATAGTCTCCTAAAAGATGAATATAATAACCCATTACAAAATCATCATCTAAGTAACACTCATATTTTTCTAAAAATCTATCTAGATTTGGTTCTGAGTGACCTTCATCCATAAAATGACTTTTGTTTTTTGGTTCTCCAACTAGTTTAGCTATGTCTGGTGCAATGGATCCTAATAAGTATTTGGATTCATCTTTTTTTAATCTTTTATTTACTTCTTTTGCGATTGCAATATGTATAATTGCTGATGCCATTTTTACCTCCTAATGTGTTAATAACCATATTAGCAATTCTTTATTTGGGAATCTTGCTGCTATAGTATTATGTGTTTCTCCATTATATGTTTTTTTAATTGCAGTGCCACCTGCTGCTGATATTCTATTTACTAAATCTGTCATGCTTGAGTTATATCCAGCCTCTTGGCTTCCAGAATCACCTGAAATAGCGTAAATAGCAACATTCTTATATGAATTTGGATCACTGCTAGTTACTGCAGGGCAACTTATTGGACAAGCAGCACTAAAGAATGTCCCATATTTAGCAACCATATTCCATGTCCCAATTGCTCCACGTGATGCTCCCATAATTATGACATGTTTAGTATCTATTTTATATTCACTTATTTTAGAATCAATAAGACTTTTGACTGTTTCCGGAATTGGAGAACTAATCCAATCGGTTACATTGGTATGTGGTGCAACGAATACAAATGGAATTTCGTTATCATACGTATCTTTAATAAATCTATAGATTGGTAGATTTGGTATTCCTGCCATATTATATACTTCACCATCTCCATGAAGATATACAATTAGAGGCATATTCTCTTTAGCGTTTTTAGGAACTATTTCATAATAGTTAATAGTTCTTCCAGTTGATGCATTAAACGATTTTAAACCATCTCCGCCTTGAACGTTAAGTGGATCTCCTAAGTGAACCGGATTATTTCCAGGGCCACTTCCACCACTGCCTCCACTTCCGCCTGGATTACTTGGCGTAACAGGTATATGCTGGGTAATTTTAGGTTTATTTTTTTCTTTAACTTCTGCTAAAACATTATTATATCTTGTTTGTAATTCTTCTTTTTTAGCAGGGTCAGTTATTTTATCAATATATCCTTGAGCGCGACCTTTTAAATTTTCATCTTCGCTTTCTTCCAATTCATCTATAGCTCGTTCTGCTGCATGATAATAAGCAGTTTGAATTCCTTCTTCATTGGCATTTTCAATACATTCAAAGTAGTTATTGTCGTCAGTGCTTATAACTTTTAAGGTTAGATGAATTATTGTTGGAACAAAAACAATTATTAGGGCCGCAATTATTCTTTTGCCTATTACAGTTAGTCTTTCTCTTAATGATTTAGGATTACCACCTGAAATAGCTTTAAATAAATCTATAGCGGAAATCACTATTATAATTAGAGGAACTGCAACTTGTATAAAAGCTACAACTAACATTATTGCTCTTATAATTGTTAAAGCACTTCCATCGTCACAAAGTTCAACCATATTATCACCTACCATTGCATATTAATTTTATCATATTTTGGAATAAACAAAAAGAAGTAATGTTAATTACTTCTCAAATATTACTCTACAATATCGTTAGTTCATATAAAACTAGATTGATGATCGTAAATATAAAGTGTACTAAGTAATATTCGTGTACACATTTATAGTGTGGATTCATTTTGAGTTTCTATAGAACCTGTTTTTTCCAATTCTTCATAAGTTACTTTAGTGGTTAAACTTAAGCCAATTACTAATATATAACTTAGTAAATATATCCATAACATTAAAACTGCTATATTGGATAAGCCTGCATAGAACAAATCATATCTTGCTATATGGGTTGAGTAATATCCATATATATAAGTAGCTACTACCCAGCCAAAAGTTGTAAAGAGAGCTCCTAGATTCATTCTAGTTCCAGGCATTTTTTTATCTGGCGCTAGAGTAAATAAAATTTTTATAAATAAGAATATAATAATCCATGATATAGGTCCATGTAATATTTCTAGAATATTTATTAGGACTGTTTTGATATGAAAATAATCAATTACATCTATTATTTTAGCTCCAAGAAGTGGGACAACTAGAATGAATAAATATAGGAGTATTAGAATAACTGTTAATACTAATGCTTTTATTCTTCTTTTAAGCCAAGTTGATTGTTTAATGCCATGAATTTCATTAGCAGTATAAATAATAGATGCTGGGCCATTGGCAGCAAAATAGAACATTACAATTAACATGATAATTATTTGTAAGTCTAATGGTTCTTGACTAACAAATGGCATTATAACATCAACAACTTCTTTGCTAAAATTGTTTTGAATTAATTCTCCAATTGGACTAGTTGAAATATTAATAAATGTTGCAGCATAACCAATTAATGTAATAATTGGTACTAGGGAAAGAATTAAAAAGAAAGCTAACTGACCAGGCAAAACTGACATTTGAGGTCTTCTTAATATTTCCCAAACTTTTTTAAAGAAAGCTTTGGTTTGAAGCTTTCTTTTTTTTATTGTAGCACTAGTTTTGTTCTTCTGATTTTTCATTTTCTATTTCCTTATTCTCACGCATCTGAATTGTAGCCTCATTGATAGCATCATCAATTAGTTTTAAGTCATCTACTATCATACTAAAGCCAAATGCTGCTCCATATTCATATGGTAATTCGTTAAATTCTTTAACTAATTTTTTTAGATAATTAACTACTTGTTTTTCATTATAGCCAACCATATAAATCATAAACTCGTTGCCATCTGTTCTCATTATTTCTGTATTATCTAACTGAGTTTGATGAAGAATATTAGCAGCAGCCATAATTTGTTTATCTCCTTCTTCATGGCCGAAGGTGTCATTTAAATATTTAATATTATTTAAATCTACAACAATAATTGCTTGAGGATAAATTGTATTTTGATTCCAAACATCAATTCTTTCATTTAAGTAGTTACGATTTTTAAGTGCGGTTAACATATCAACGAATTTTAGTTTTTCATCTTTTCTAATCTTCTTAGATTTTAATTTTACATTTTTACGTGAAGCAATTATTAGGGCAGCGATTACAATTGAAATTGCAATTACAAGTAAAATATACTTAGCTACTGAACTAATTAAATTACCATTAGATTCTGCACTTCGATATGTTAATAATCCTTCATTAGTCATATCATAGTCACTTAAATATCCTGTATAGGCATTGAATAATTTATTAAATGTATCATTTTCTTTTTTGTATTTAAAGTCATAATTTTCATAGTTATCTTCAAAGACAACTTGATAATTTTTTATTTTGGTATTTTTTAAATATTCATAACTTAATTTATCTAACGCAATTATTTGATTATGTCTAACAGCTTTTAGAAGTTCTCTTTCATTTCCTACTTGTTTGATATTAATGTTTTTATTTTGGCTTATTTTTGCCCCTAATAAACTATCTTTAATAATATAAATTTCTATATTATTTAAATCAGAAATACTACTAACTTTAAAGCTATTTTTTAAAGGACTAATAATAACATAATTATTGTTAATATTACTATTAATTGTAGTTCCTTTTATATCATATGATGTATTATTAAATAATAAATCTATTTTTCCTTTTTCAAATGCTTTTACTAATTCATTATTATTCCTAAATTTAGTGTATGTAAAATCTACTCCACTGAATTTAGAAAAGTTTTCTAGATATGCGATTACTTTACCACCATATTTAGAACTACTTAATGTTTGATATGGTGTACTATTAGTAAAACCATATGTATAATTTTTACTAGTAATGCTATCTAGTTCTACTTGAGATATATTTAAATTATCGATAAATAAATTACTTAGATTATTATTAAAACTTTCTGTATAGCCACTATTAATCCATTTATGATATTGCTTAGTAATTATTGAATTTAGTGTTTTATCATCACCTAGTTTTATATAATAATAATTTGTTATATCATCTATGTGGTATAGAATAATTAAATTATTAGATAATATTTCATCTAAATATTCATTAAGGGGTATTAATAAATAATCTACTTTGTTTTCAGTTAATGAATTTACCATCGCATCTTTATTTTCAATTGTAGTAAATGTCATGTTTAAATTATAATTTGTATTAAATCTATTAATATCATTAGCTAAAGCGCCAATATTCTTACCAATTAAATCATTCAAATTATTAATACTAGTATAAGATTTACCTACGATTACATAATGATCTTTAAATATTAATAAATCATCTTTAGTAATATTCTTATTAATTGTAAAACCTAATGATTCATTTGTTTTAGGGTCAATAACATCTTTATTTAATTTTAGTTCATTATTTTTTTCTAATGATTCTAAGAATTCAAAAAAGACTCCCTTACCAGATTTACCAAAGATATTTAACTCCCCTGGTACATTTATTGATATTACAGAATTTTTATGGCTGTTTAACCATTCTTTCTCTACTAAATTAAGAGAATCAGCGTCATAAAAATAGTGGTAGTATCCTAATATACCTAATCCTACAACTAGAATACTTACTACTACACTAATAATAATTTTTCTCGTTTTTCTCATTATTCACCATTTGCTTTCGTCCAAGATATAATGGTTTTGTCACTTTTCTTATATCCCATCATTGGAAAAGTTGGGTCTTCTTCTTCAGA
Organism: uncultured Erysipelotrichaceae bacterium; assembly: GCA_902767375.1. GTDB lineage: Bacteria > Bacillota_I > Bacilli_A > RF39 > UBA660 > CAG-533. Next base: position 46,410 of record CACXGV010000029.1, on the reverse strand, counting down.
TGTTTTAGTAAATGTGTAATTAATATCATAGAAATTCTTTTCATCTTCAGTTAGTTTATCTAATGATTTAATAGCTAAACTTTGAGCGTCATCTACTTTTCCACTCTTTAAATATATATTAATATAAATAATCTTTCCTCTGATATCTATAGTAGCTTTTTCAACTATTTCTTGTTCCCCAAGAAATGCTACTATTTCATCTTTATGTTCTTTAGTAATCTCCACATTTTCAATTCCTGTTAATCTATTACCATATGAATCATTTTTAGTTTGATTTACAAAAAACATAATAAATGCTGCTCCTATTAATAGAATACATAAAATACTTATGATCATTAGGATGCAATAAATACGATTGTTATGATAGAACCCCTTTAATTTTTTCATATTCTCCACCTCGCAATAATATTATACAATACATAATACTTTTATTCAAATAAAAAAGCCGAAAGGCTTTTTTTAGATATTTAACATTTTTTCAAAATCTTCTTCTGACCATATAGGAATATTTAGTTCTTTTGCTTTATCATATTTACTTCCTGGGTTTTCTCCAACTACAACAGCGTCAGTATTTTTAGTTACAGATGTTGACCATTTTCCCCCATTTTGTTCAATTAAAGCTTGAATTTCATCTCTGGTATATTTGTTTAAAGTTCCGGTTACAACAATTTTTTTATTTAAGAGATTTGGATTCTCTATAGTTTTTGCACCTAAGTATTCAGTGTTAACACCAATAGATTTTAAGTGATTTATTAATTCAATATTTTCTTCATCTTTAAAGAATGAATAAATATTTTTAGCAAGAATTGGGCCAATGTCGGGAATTGCAGTTAATTCTTCTATAGATGCATCCATTAATTTATCTAAATTATTATATTTTTTAGCTAGGACTTTAGCATTTTTTTCACCTATTCCGGCTATACCAATGGCAAATAATAGTTTTTCTAGAGAGTTTTCTTTGGATTTTTCAATGTTATCTAATAAGGTATTAACGCTTTTAGCACCAAATCCTTCTAATTCGATTAATTCTTCTTTTTTGGTTTTTAAATTATAGATGTCTGGAATAGTTTTAATAATATCCATGTTATAAAAATCTTCGATGATTCTTTCCCCTAGGTTTTCAATATTCATAGCTTTGCGATCAGCAAAATGGATTAATGATTCAATGCTTCTTGCAGGGCAATTATCGTTTGGACATTTTAAATCAATTCCAGAATTTGTTCTTACTAATGGAGTATTACAAATTGGGCAAGTATCTGGCATAATGAATTTAACTTCGGTTCCTTTTCTTTCTGATATAACAGGGCCAACTACTTCAGGAATTACATCTCCAGCTTTTCTTACTAGAATAGTATCTCCTATGCGTAAGTCTTTTTCTTCAATATATTTATCATTATGAAGAGTTGCTCTTCTGACAGTAGATCCCATTATTCTAATTGGATCAAAGATAGCATTAGGAGTTATTTGCCCAGTACGTCCTACAGTACATTTAATATCAGTAAGTTTTGACTTGACTTCTTCAGCAGGAAATTTATAGGCAATTACCCATCTTGGGTATTTAGCTGTGGCGCCAAGTTCTCTTTGCATGTGAATATCATTTACTTTAATAACAATTCCATCTATTTCATAAGGAAGTTCAGCACGGTGAATAGTCCAGTAATTAATATAATCTAATATTTCCTCAATATTATGAACTACTTTAATATTAGGATTAACTGTTAGACCCCAATCCTTTAAATCCATTAAGGCTTCATAGTGGGTTTTTCTAGTAGTTTCTGGAACATGATATAAAAAAGCATCTAAGCCTCGTTGTTTGGCTATATTACTATCTAACTGGCGAATGGACCCAGCAGCAGCATTACGTGGATTTTGAAATAATGGTTCACCAGCTTTTTCTCTTTGTTCATTTAATTTATTAAAGGCCTTTTTAGGCATATATATTTCCCCACGCACCTCAACAGTAACGTTTTCATTTAGTCTAAGCGGAAGAGATTTAATGGTTTTTACATTATGAGTTATATCTTCTCCAATAGTACCATTACCTCTAGTGGCTGCACTTTTAAAAATTCCATTTTCATATTGAATAGATACTGCTAACCCATCTATCTTAAGTTCACAAACATAGTTAGCGTTAGGGTATTCTTTTTGAATTTTTTCAATAAAGTTAACAATTTCTGATTCGTTAAAGACATCAGCAATGGAAAACATAGGAACTTTATGGGTTACTTTTTGAAACTCACTTATAATTTCTCCTCCAACTTTTTGTGAGGGAGAATCATCTCTTTTTAATTCTGGATATCTTTCTTCAATATCTAATAGTTCACTCATTAGATTATCCCATTCTCTATCGGTCATAGTAGGATTATCTAATGTATAGTATTCGTAATTAGCTTTTTCAATTAGTCTAATTAGTTCATCATAACGTTCTTTCATACGCTCACCTTCTAGGTATATTATACTAAAAAAAAGAGTATTTATAAATAAATTACTCTTCAAATTCTTTTTTATTTTCTTTAAAAAAATTGTAGTATAATTTTACGTTATCAAGTTCATTCCACTTTTTAGTTTTAACTGGCACACTATCCAAATCATAGATAGTTGCTTCTTCTAATTTTAGTAAAAATGGGGAGTGAGTAGAAATAACAAATTGGCAATTATAAAATCTAGCTGAGTCTTCAATGAATTTTTTGAGTTTCAATTGATTTTCAGCTGATAAGCTGTTTTCTGGTTCATCTAATAGATATATTCCATTTTCAGTTATATCTTGCTCCCAAAACATTAAAGCAGATTCTCCATTTGATTGTTCGATAATATTATTATTAGTAAGTCTTTCCCTAATAAATGATGACATGGTTTTATGCTTGGCATCATAGGTATCTTTTAAATCTTCGTGATCTTGAATAGAGAATTCATGCTTATTAAACTTTTTATCAAGAAATTCTTTGGTTAGGGTGTTCTTTCTACGATTAATACTAGCATTTATTGCTCTAATGTCTAAAAGATAATCAAAAACATCATCACTACTAATATATTTTACTTCATCTGGTTCTTCAAAGGACATTTCTTCTCTGCATATTCTTACATAATTATGAAATATTGTCCCTTTTTCAATTACATTTTTTCTAGAAGCATTTAGCTTTTCACTTATGATATTTAAAAGAGTTGTTTTTCCAGAACCATTACCACCATAAAATATGGTTATAGGAGAAAATATAATTTTATCTATTTTTTTAGGCGATAAGACTCCTACAGGATAGCTGGTATTATAAATTCTGCGATCATCAATAGCAGCAAGTTCTCTTTCTTCATTTGGAATTTGAAATGATTTTAAATATATCATGGATACTCCTTTTAAGATATTTTTTTAATACTTTTGTGGTTTTTCATTAACTTTTTAATGCCTGTTTTAAAAGCTACTTCAATGAATGAGCCATCAACTTTAGTTACAGCTCCAATTCCATAGGTTTCATGCTCTATTACTGATCCTTTTACAATATCATCATTATCCTTTGTATACATTTCTTCTTTATCAATAACTTTTAGTTCTTTTTCAATGGCTTCATTTTTATCAATTAGTTTTGGATCTATTTCACTAATAAATCTTGACGGCATATTCATATTATCTTTACCATAAAGCATTCTTCTTTTAGCATTGGTGATATACAATCTATCTTTAGCTCTTGTTATCCCAACATAACATAGTCTTCTTTCTTCTTCTAAATTATTTTCCATAATAGACATATTATGTGGAAAGATACCTTCTTCCATACCAACAAGAAAGACTACTGGGAATTCTAAACCTTTAGCACTATGAAGAGTCATCAAGGTAACGGCATTACCATCTTCAGTATGATTAGAAATATCTGCAATTAATGATACTTCTTCTAGGAAGTCTCCCAAGTTAACTGATCCGGTTCTTTCTTCAAAGGAAGCGGTTATAGACTTAAATTCCATTAAAAATTCTAATCTAGCTTCATCTTCAAGTGATTTACTAGCCTCTAGTTCAGCCTTAAGACCAGTCTTATCTAATATTGCATCAATTAATTCAGTTAGTGATAGACTTTCACTTTCTTTAATCAATCCTTCAATTAAGGATTTAAATTCTAATTCTTTTTTAGTTGATAACGCGTCAAACATAGTGATATTGTCACGCATGACTTTCTCTTCTAATTCTTTAATTGCTGCATCACCTATGCCTCGTTTGGGAACATTAATTATTCTTCTTAAACTTATTTCATCTTGAGGATTATAAATAAGTCTTAAATAACTAATTAAATCTTTTATTTCTTTTCGATTATAGAAATAATAGCTACCAAATACTTTATAGGGTATACCTTTTGACATAAATACTTCTTCAATTGCTCTTGATTGTCCATTAGTTCTATACAAAACAGCAAAGTCATGGTAGTCATAACCTTCTAACATAAGATTTTTAATCTCATCTATTACAAGAGCAATTTCATGCTTTTCGTCATATGAACGTAAGTATTTAATTTTTACTCCATCACCTTTATCTGAATATAGATTTAAATCTTTTCTTTCTTTATTATGTTTTATAACACCATTGGCTGCTTCTAAAATATTATTGGTACTACGATAGTTATGTTCTAATTTGATAGTTTTACAGTTTTTAAAATCTTTTTCAAAGTTAATAATATTACGATAGTCTGCTTGTCTGAAAGCATAAATACTTTGATTCATATCTCCAACTACAAAGATATTTTTATATTTATTAGATAGCATTACTGACAATTTATATTGAACAGGATTGGTATCTTGATATTCATCTATTAAAATATATTTAAATTTTTCTTGATAATGTTCGAGAATCTCAGGATATTTTTCAAATAAATTTACAGGCATTAGTAATAAATCATCAAAGTCTACTGAGGCACTTTCAATTAATTTTTTATTATATTTGTGATATATTTCGACTACTACTTTATCCATTGGGGTATTAAATAGTTTATCTAATTCAATATCATTTAACATTTGGTTTTTAATAAAACTAATACGACTACGGATATAAGATGGACTATATTGTTTTGGATCTAAGTTCATATCTTTTAGAATTTTTTTGATAACAACTAAGGAATCATCGCTATCAATGATTGAAAAATTAGATGGTAAATTTAAATAAGTATTATTTTCTCTTATAATTCTTAATCCTAAAGAGTGAAATGTCCCAATAAAGGATTTAACATCTTTTACTATTAGATTTACTCTATCTCGCATTTCTTTGGCAGCTTTATTTGTAAAGGTAATAGCTAATATACTATAATCTGGAATACCATTATCTATTAAATAAGCAATACGATTGGTTAAGACTTTAGTTTTACCAGAACCAGCTCCAGCCATTACTAATACTGGGCCTTCAATCGTTTTAACTGCTTCTATTTGTTCTTTATTTAAGTTTTCTAATATGTTCATAATTACTCCTTTATACTGCTTTTTAATTATATCATTTTTTAAAATTTTGTTAAAGAGTTTTAACAAACATTTGTACAATTTAAAAACCACTTTACAAGTGGCTTATTGATATTTAGAAATGTCTTTGATTTGACCTAAAGCTTTTAGTTTGTAAAGCATTTTATCATAGTTGTGGGCTTCTTCATAATAGGTTTGTTCTTTAATGTTATTTTTATTAATATAAATATTAGTATATTTGGCATTACTTGGAGTTATTATTTCGGCATATAGTAGTCTTTTAATAATATTTTTATAACTTACTTTATAAATGCTGCTAAATATTTCTAATTCTTTAAATTCAATATTAGTTCTAAAATTACCAAATTCATTATGAAGTGCTTGTTTTGGAATAAGTAAACTTTCAGCAAATCTAGTCGTAATTGCATCTTTATTATTATTTGCAACAATTAGTAATTCCCCAAGATATTTGGCAATTGAGAACCTTTGATTGTACCCATTGTCTGCTTCAGGAACAATAATTATTGGAACGTTATTGATATTTTCATAAAAACCTACAAAATGTTTGGTTACCTCATCAACTGGAATAGTCATAATAATCATACCATTACTTTCTAGTAGATAGATTAGATTAGCAATTGGAGCATCAATAGGAATAGTAAAGAAAATTCTTAATTTAGTTGCTAAACTTTCGGCTTCTTCTAATGTGCTTATCATATGAACGCCAAATTTATTTTGAAGTTTAATTTCAGATAATTCTAAAAGAGCAAAGTAATTATCAATTCTCTTTCTAATTATAGATTTAATTTTTTCTTGATCAATACTAGAAGTTCTAGATATACATTTAAAATTATTAAATTTAATATCATTAGTTGAGCCTGTATCTAAGATATCATCGATAGATATATGATATACTTCAGCAAATTTTTCGAGGCGTTCTAGATTGGGTAATATCTTATTCCTTTCATATTTTAATAATCCAGGAGCAGATAAATCTAGAAGCTCTCCTGCAGCTGCTAAAGATAGATTATTCTTTAATCTAAATCTTTTTAAGTTTTCCCCAATTGTTTTTTTCATTACCATCACCCGTTAATATTTTTCTAATTAAATTCTATCATTTTAACTTTTAAATGTAAAGAAAAACTTTGCTTTTGCAAAGTTTTAATTAATTACATATGGATCAGATTGAGTTCCTGTTCCACTAGAGATAGTTGTGTCTGATTTTAATGCTATAGCAGGTCGTACATAGGCATTGTTATAAGCGACGCTTCGAAATGATAAATGACCAGATGAAATAGTATAAATTTGGGCAGTTGAGCCATCAAAATATGTTGGAGTTAATGTCCACGATTCGCGGTACCCTACTGTAGTTGTTGGGAAAGCATTGTCACCTAAGTAAGATCCTGTGGTAATATACATGGTTGTAAGACCCGCTAGCATTGCCTCATCAGCACTAAGAACTCCTATTTTATATTCCAGCCCATTAGTTGTTAATTTTCCGTTACCTTTAGCAGCGGTCGCGGAAAACCTTGAAAGATTAGAATTTGTTGTTGGGCAATTAATATTTGGTATATTCGATCCACTTGCGAATCTTTCGTTTAGCGCATAGTATGTTGCTGAAGTTCCATATCCAAGATTTATATCTCCAGTATAATTTGAGGGGTTATAAGTTAAATCAGATGCTATAGTCTTATCATTACACCATGATACATCTGCAAGTTTGTTATTGTAGCTTCTTAATTTATCATCATACCATTCCATTAGAACGTTTAACAAATTACTGTTATTTGTATTAGTATGTTCAGCAATATAAGATGAACTATTTGGTGTACCATACATATATCCAATATAAGCATTTGCATCAGTTGAATTGTTATATTTTTTTTGCTGTGGATTGCTTGTCCCAGTACTTGGTAAATACATATAATTATTTTGGGCGACACCATAAGCACATGGATTTGATGCATTATTAGGATTATAATCATATAAAACCATTTTGATGGAACCGTCTCCAACAATACGTACTATTCTCCAACACATATTAGCAAATAAAACATAGTTATTTTGAATATTCCCTCGATAATAGAAACTTGTTCCATAATCATCTGTCGCTTTTGCGAAAGCCTTTTCTGTAGCCTTAACAACTATTAGATAGTTTGGCTTTGCATCTAATACTTCATATATTTTTTCTATTCCCGTTATCCCTGATACTGGAGCATTCGTTGCAGAGGCATTATTAGCCGCCGTTAGCGAAACTATATATTTTCCTATAAGATTTTGGTAATCATCACTATATTTTAAAGTTCCTACACCATCCAAATCAAATCTCATTGCATATCCTGATTGCCCATTATTATTAGTTATTCCTGTACCATATGTCCAATAATAATCCTGCAATGTTGTGTCTACTCCTATCCAACGTTTTAATACTTCATTCTCTCTGATTTGAATTGATGATGAATAAGTCCCTACTGCAACTACGGTAAGATCGGTGGTATTTAGTTGTTCATTGGTGGTACTGCAAGAACCAACGTAGTTCTCAGTTGGAAAATACTTGCCTATGAAAGAAGAATCATATTGCCGTATAACACTTACCCCTGTTAGATAAAACTTGCCAGTTAATGGGTCTTGCCCATAACCCGTTCCAGCTGTACAGTAATGAGTGACATTGTTGTTGGAAATATAAATTGAACTTCCATCTTTATTTTGGCTATATTGAACTCCTGGAATTGTCCAAGTGTCTTGAGGTGAATTATTATTTAATTTCATTCCATATAGTAAGTCACCTGGTTCTGATTCATACCATGCAGTGGGACCAGTTCCAGTAGTAAATGAAACATTACATTGAGTTCTATATTTTGTTAAATTATATACTTCTAATACCCATTTAGTTCCATTCCATAGAATAGATGCTGTTGTACTTATAGCTTTTCCATCTAATTGTACACATGATACGCTTGCATCATATGCTGCTGTTGATGGGAAGTCATTAGATCTAACACCATTAATGGTTGTTCTAATGTATAAGTCATTTTCAATATATGGTTCATTTATTTGACCAGTTAAAGTTAATGCATTATGAGCATATCCGGCATTTATCCCTATTTTTATATAATAAGTAGTATTTGTGTCATTAACTATAACTATTTTGATAGTTTTACTTCCAGCAGATTGAACAGTTCCGTTTACTGGATCTGGAGTAATAGAAGAATAATATACTTCAAAGTTATTTGGTTTAGATATTATGGTATTACATGCTGAATCAGAGCATACTTGATAGGTTATTTCATATTTAGTGTTATAAGCATTTTGAGATACAATTACAACATTACTTTTAGTAGTTTCTCCAGCAGGTCCAGCCATTATATTAGTATTATTACCATTTACTGACGTATTATATACTAATTCACTTACTGTTATATCTGCAGCATTTTTAACTGTACTTTGAGTAAAGGCACTGAAAGTATAATTTAAGACAACTGAAAAACCTACTATTAATAATAGTAGTGATATATATAATAATCTTTTACTTCCTTTTATTGCACTTATTATATCTTTCATTATACTCTCCTATGATGATTATAAAATATTTTTATTTTTTTGGCAAATAAAATAGAGCATTACTGCTCTATAATATTTAAGTTGTTATTTTGAATATGTTCTATAAATTTATTCTTAAAGTCGTCTAATTCTTCTCTAGTTAGAGTTTTTTCATCTGAACCAACGGTATATCTAATAGTTACCTTTTTAGTATCACCATCTAAATAGATATCTCTCAATTCTCTTTTTATGATTATTGGACTAGTAAATTCATTTAGAATATCTTCTAGACGTTTATAGAAAGTTCCTCTTTCGGTTATTATTGTATAATCTAAAGTTGTTCTTGGATATTTACTTACTTCTCTATAAGTATTTAAATTATTAGATAGTTCGACAAAGTTGTCAAAATTGATATCAGCACTAATAAATACTTTTTTCTTACTTATTTGATTACTTACTTTACGATTAAAGACAGTAATAAAACCTAATATTTTACCTTCGTTTAATACTCCTAGGGTTAATTCATTATTATAATATGTTTCTTTATCTGATATTAATGCAAATTCTACTTCAATATTTTTTAGAGACTTAAACATACTATAAACATAATCTTTTATTTGATAGTAACCTAGTTTTAGATTATCATTATTTCTTACTAACATAATAGATAAGTGTCTTTCACATTCATCATTAATGATTGTCGTACCAATTTCAAATAAACCAAATTCTTCATAATTATTTATATTATTTGATGCTGCTTCTAACATGCTTAAGTTTAAGTCTTTTCTTAAGATGTTATCTTCTGATTTTCCAAGTAGTTTAACATTGTCTACTTCAACGCCAATCTTTTTTAAGAATGTTGTTTTGTTCCATAAATAAGTGTTTATTTCATGTAGATTATATCTATTTGCTAAGTAGTCTTTAACATAGTATTCGGTATCATAGGTTATTTCTTGGTTGCCAAATGTCATGTCCATTCTAAGAGGAACATGTTTAAAGTTTTCATATCCATACATACGAGATATTTCTTCTATTATATCAGCAGGCATTGTTATATCTTTGGTAGAACGATAAGTTGGAACAGTTATTACAAATTTTTTAGCTAATTTTTTCACTTTAAATCCTAGTGATGTTAGGATATCTACTACTAATTTATCTTCTACTTCAAAGCCCATATATCTATATAGATAATCTTTATTTAATTCAATTTGATTTTCTGTTTGAACAGTAGGATACTCATCTGTAATTGCTGAACCAAATTCCATGTTTGGATTTTCATCTCTTAATAATTTAATAAAGCGGTTAGCAGCAGTTAAAGCTAGATTTGGATCTAAGCTTTTTTCATAACGAGCTGATGCTTCTGTACGAAGTCCTAGGCTTATAGCTGTTTTACGAACTGTTGATGGTTCAAAACAAGCAGATTCTAATACTATTGAATTAGTGTCCTCAACTATTTCTGAATCTAATCCTCCCATAACGCCAGCAATTGCAAAGTATTCGCCACCATTTTTAATCATTAAATCTTGATTTGAAAGATGTCTTTCTTGACCATCTAGGGTTGTATATGTATCGCCATCTTTGGCTAGTCCAACTTCAATATTTTTAACTACGCGAGAATCAAATGCATGCATTGGTTGGCCTAATTCAAGCATGACATAATTAGTTAAATCTACTAGAAGATTAATACTTCTCATTCCAGCATAATATAGGAATATTTGCATCCAGATTGGAGTTTTGTTATTTTCAATATTATCTATTTTAGTACCAATATAACGATAACATAATTCTGGATTGTTAATTTTAATTTTTAATTTCTTTTTATCGGGAACATCGGTATTTAGTTCTAGTGGAAGTAACTCATGACCAGTAATAGCTGCTACTTCACGAGCAATTCCATAATGACCCCAAAGGTCTGGTCTGTGAGTTAGAGATTTATTATCAATTTCGACAATAATATCTTCAATTGGAAATATTTCTTTAATGTCTTTGCCAATAGGTGTATCTTCTGGTAATTCTAATAAACCAGAGTGATCATCTGATATTCCTAGTTCTTTTCCAGAGCACATCATTCCATATGAATCATAACCAACTAAAGGTCGTTTGGTTATTTCGATGCCATCAATATGACTACCTATTAAAGCGCATGGGGCAATAAGTCCAACTCTTACATTAGGAGCACCACATACTATTTGAAGAGTTTCTTTTCCTGTGTCTACCTTTAAGATATGTAATTTTTTTGATTCTGGGTGATCATTTACTTCTAATATCTTAGCAGTTATTACTCCGTCAAAATTGTTTCCTCTTAAGGATACTCCTTCTACTTCGGCAGTACGAATTGTGAATTTATCCCATAGAGATACGAAATCTATTGTTTCACTATTTTTAATATGTTTTTTTAGGATATTACATGATATTAACATTATTACACCTACCTTACATTAAAGTCTTCTAGATATCTTAAATCTCCACTATTTAGGACTCTAATATCATTAATTTTATATTTCATCATTGCTAATCTTGTTAAACCTAAGCCAAAGGCAAATCCAGAGTATTTAGTACTATCGATGCCACCTTCTTCTAATACATTTGGATGGACCATACCACATGGGCATAATTCTATCCAACCAGAGTTTTTACAAGTTGGGCATCCTTTACCATCACAAATTGTACATGAACAATCTAATTCAAATCCTGGTTCAGTGAATGGGAAAAATCCTGGTCTTAACCTGACATTAACATCTTTTTTGAATACCTCTCTAAGCATTCCTTCCATTGTATAAATTAAATTACTAATTGAGATATCTTTATCAATTACTAATCCTTCTAATTGGAAGAATGTATTTTCGTGAGATGCATCTAGATCTTCGTTTCTAAAACATCTTCCTGGTGCACAGGCTTTTAGAGGAATTCCATATTTTCTCATAGCACGGTTTTGAAGAGCGCTAGTTTGAGTACGTAAAAGCATTCCATTATCAAGCCAATAAGTATCTTGCATATCTCTAGCAGGATGGTTTTTAGGAACATTTAAAGCTTCAAAGTTATAGTATTCACTATCCATTTCAGGCCCTGATAAAATCATGAATCCCATATCTTTTAAAATATTTGTTACTTCACGTCCAACAATTGTTACTGGGTGAAGTGAACCATGATTATCATTTACTGGTAAAGTTGGATCAAACGTAAGCGTTTCGCTTCCGTTCTCGGCTTCTTCTAGCTTATCAGCAAATAATTTTTCAAATTCATTTTTAATTTTGTTGAATAATGGCCCAAATAGTTTTTTATCTTCACTAGACATAAATTTTATTTGAGACATGTATTCTGCCAATTCACTTTTTTTACCTAAAAATTTTGATTTAATATTTAGATAATCTGCTTCTGAATGAATACTTTTTGCTTCTTCAGTTGCTCTTGCAACTAGATCTTTTAATTTTTCTTGCATAATTTTACCTCCAAATAAAAAAATCATAACATAAGGGTGCTTAATAGCACGGTACCACCTTATTTCATGATTTTCATGCACTTTAATATCTTTATCGCAGATTTACGTTTAATGCTCCAATAGTGAAATTCATTATTTAAATTTATTTATAAATACTCTCAGCTAATAATATTTACTCTCTTTAAATATTTAAATAACTACTTGGTTATTTTCTTCGCATTACAAAACCTATTCTAACATTATCGTATTTATAAGTCAATCGTTGTTTTTAATTTTTATAAGTCCAGACCGTCCCCATCTGTTGGGAAACAATTTACATTATGAATAACGGTACCTCTACCCATAGTGCTAGTTACTACCAATGGTGTACAGTTGTATCCGGTAAATGTTGGAGTAGGTACGTTATATCTTTCACCATATAAGTAGTATCCAATATATGGATCAGTGATTGGTGAATTTGTTGATGTATTTATATAATTAATTTGTAATTTATATTTTATTTCAAAATAAACATTACAGTAGGTTTGCGTTTCGGTTAAATTTGTTACACTTAGTACCCATTTACTACCATCCCAAGTTACTGTTCCAGTAGTACTACGTGGATTACCTAAACGATCAGTACATTCTACAAAAGTTTCATAATTTTCAGTTGTGGGAAAATCTTCATTTAAAGTATCATTTATATAAGTTTTAACTATTAAATCGTTTTCATCAAATACATCATGGATATTTCCTATTAAGGTTAAAGCATTATGAGCATATCCTGAATTTACACCAAGTCTATAATAATAGTCATTGTCACTATCATTAACAACCACAATTCTAATTATTTTATTACCATTTGATTCAATAGTATCGGATATTCTATCTTGGGTTTTTGAAGAATAATAAATTTCAAAGTTTGCTGGTTTGGCTATTGTGGAAGTACAATTTTTATCAGAACAAACTTCATAAGTTATTTCATATTTAGTATTAAATGAATTATTAGATTCCAACTGAACATTGTAGTAATCTATATAATGATTTGATGTTAGTAAAACGTAATCTGAATTCCCATTAGGTAAGATTGTATATGATAATTCATTCACAATCATATTAGCAGCTTGTTTTGTTGTGCTTTGAGTAAATGCTGAAAAGGTTGCATTTAAGATAATGCAAAAAAGTACTATTATTGATAGCATTCCAAAATATAAAAAACGCTTATTTTTTAGTATATCCTTATTCATATTATCACATTATTTGTTTTATCATATTTTTAACAAATAATAAATTAAAAAAACTATGCATAGCATAGTTCTTAACATAATATTAATAACATTACAATTATTACTAAAAGTATTAATACTAAGAATTTCCAAATATGTTTCATCCATTCTTTATATGTGATACCTAAGTAAGATAATCCCATAAATAGAATTGCTGATGCTGGACTGAATAGGCTTGCAAGTCCATAAGTTGATGTTAACATAAATGCAATTGGTTCTAGTAATTTATCATGACCTTTAGTTAGGAATTCTCCAACCATACTGGCTGTGTATTGATATTCTACTGTGAATAATGAAGTAAATAATCCAGCAACTGTTGACATTAATACAGCAACTTTTTCAGATGCATTACTAAATAATCCCATGAACCAATTAACAATTGTAGGTATTACTGGGAACATTACAGTGAATTCTAATACAACATAGCATAGTAATAAAACTATTACTAATTTACCAGCTTTTTTGAATCCTTCACCGAATGCTTCGAATACTTCTTCAATACTCATTCTATCAATCCATTTGATTACTAAAGTTGCTACTAACATAACTACTTGTGCACCAAAGATATCCCAAGATCCAAATGCTTGAACATTTCCTAAGATATATGCAAAGATAGTAGAACCAAATACTTCAGCATTTGTAACTGATTCTAATGCTTTAACAGTCCAATTAGCACCCCAAGCGGTAGCCCATGGTAAGTAAGCAAGTAGAATGATTACTAATGCTAAGCAGTATACTAAGCAAATTGACCATGCTTTACTCTTACTTTTTGCATTTGTTTCAGTTGTTTCAAATAAGTCTACGATTGCTTCAGCTTTTTTATTTTTTCTAATGTGTAGAATAGTAAATACACTAAATGCAATGAAAGCTACAGCAAATAAGATGACTTTTGGCCAAATAAATTCACTATAACTTGTACTTAAATATCTAACATTCATTCCTACTGTTTTAGCACTGTAAACAGATCCTAAAACACCAACTAAAACTGCACCAAATGTTGCTAAGAAACCAGTTAGTTTATCTAGTTTCATTTTACTCATAATAGTAATAACAAATGGTACTACTGTTAATACAAGTATATATTCATTTGTGATAGCAGATACTGCAGCAATTAAGAATGATACTACTAGTACAAATAAGATTTCCTTTCCTTTAAAAGTCTTAGCGATATTTGTAGTTAAAGCTTGATATCCCTTAGTTCTTGATAGTACTTGATAGAAAGCACCTAGAACAAATACGAATGTTACAAGTACTGTGAAGTAATATAATCCAAGTAAACCATAAGTGAAGAAATCAAAGATACCTACACGTGTAATTTCAGTTACTTCAATATTACCACTTTGAAACATACCTCGTGGGACAACCCAAGTTAATAGTACAGTAATTAATACCATAATACCAGTTACTTTAACTAAATTATACTTTTCGCCTAATTTTTTCATATTATACCTCCTCTATTAACATTATAACATAAAATGGGGATTTCAATAGGTTTTTTGCTTATTTTAAAAAAATTTCCATAAAAAAACCAAATATAAAATTTGGTTAATTATTTTTAGGTTTCATGATTGGAAATAATACAACATCTCTAACACTATCAGCATTATAAAGTAGCATCATTAGTCTGTCGATTCCTACTCCAAGTCCACTTATTGGTGGCATTCCTTGTTCCATAGCGTTTAGATAATCCTCATCTAAATCCATTGTTTCATCATCACCTTGAGCTTTTTGTTTTAGTTGGTCTTCAAAATTAGATCTTTGAATTTCTGGATTTACTAATTCTGAATAAGCATTACATATTTCTGCACCTGCTATAATTACTTGGAAAACATCGACAACTCGATCATCTTCATCATTTCTTCTAGCAAGGGGTTTTAAAACAGCAGGATAATTCCACATAATTGTTGGTTCAAAAATGTTAGCTCTAACTAATCTTTTATAGCAAAAGTCTATTAATTGTGCAACTGAATTACATTCAGCTAAATCTTCTTTACTGAATTTATGAGCTTCAATGATTTTTCCTCTTAATTCTTCTGGATCATTTATAGATAGGAAATCAAATCCTAATTCTTTAGTTAAAGCTTCAACATAGTTGACTCTATTCCATTCTTTGACTAAGTCAATAGTTTTCTCTCCAATAGTTAATTCTGTTGTACCTTTTAAATACATACATGTTTCTCTCATGAATTTTTGAAAAAACTCAATGTTATCTTCAAAGTTCCAAAATGAAGCATACCATTCTATTTGAGTAAATTCTTGTAAATGTTGGGGATCCATTCCTTCATTTCTAAAACACTTTGCTACTTCATATACTCTTTCAAAACCAGCTGCATTGCATTCTTTTAGATAACATTCTGGGGCAATTCTTAAGTTGCAATCAATATCTAATGCATTATGATGAGTAAAGAAAGGTTTTGCTGAAGCACCAGAAACTGCTGTTTGAACGATAGGTGTTTCAACTTCTAAGAATTTGTTTTCATTCATAAATTTTCTTAAGAAATAATAGAACTTACTTCTTCCTAAGAATAATTCTCTTGAGTCCTCATTCATGATTAAGTCTACATATCTTTCACGATATTTTAATTCAGTATCTTGAAGTCCATGGAATTTTTCAGGTAGTGGTCTTAAAGCTTTGCCTAAAAAAGTAAAGTCTTCTACTAATAGAGATTTTTCTCCTGTTTGAGTAGTAATTATTTCTCCTTGTGCGCCAATAAAATCTCCAGAATCAAAAATAGTTTTCATTTCACTATATTTTTCTTCACCTAAGACATCTTCTTTAAATTGTAGTTGAATAGCAGCTTCTATATTTCTAATTTTAAAAAATGAAAGTTTTCCCATTTTTCTCATAAAACCAATTCGACCAGCAATTTTAACATCTTTAGTTCCGTCTTCTAAGTTTCTTGCTTCACTTATTGTATGAGTAGTTTCATATTTATCTGGATATGGTTTTGTTATATTTTTTAATTTTTCTCTTCTAGCTAATTCTTGATCAGTAAATTCACGCATAGATTTCACTTCTTTCTAGCCATTAGTATACTTAAAATCATAAGAAAAAGCAACCTATAACTCTTGGTTTTTAGTTGCTTCATTGACTTTTCTAATGCGATTAGCTAGGGCTTTAATGTTCATTATTTTTACGCATTCATCTTCGCCTAGATTAGCATGTATTGTAAACTCAGATGTATGGGGATCAATTTCTTTGTTTCTTCTAAATGCTGCAAAATATTCTCTTAAATTTTCTTCTTTTACATAATCAGTACGATTGAATCCATCACAAGAATATAATAAATCTTTTGTTACACCATTTCTTATATAATCTATTCTAGTTTTAGATACGAATTTAGTTTGACTATGAATTAAGTGTTTTTGTACGGAAGCATATTCAATTAATAATACTTCATTATCATCATTATTAAAGTAGATATCTGCTGGTAATCCATCAGGACCAGTTAATTCCCAAAAGTGTCCTCCATGAGGATATACCCAACCAGATTTTCCGCTTTTTTTATAACTATACATACATAAATATGTTAATAATGTTTCGGCTTCTTCTTCTGATAAAATATGCTCATCATCACTACTTAATTCGAAATATTCTTTTAATTTTTCTTGATAACTCATTTTTTAACCTGCTTTCCTTGATAAACTGGTTCATCCATTTTTAGGCATCTTATTTCATTGCCATATTCGGCAGCCGCTACTATTCTCATCATTGTGGCTGGGAATTCACTGTGATCTCTTACTCCATCTGGCATTGTTCCAGAAGGAATATTATTTTTATAATAGTCGTCATCTCTCATACCTTGATAATTTAGTGGCCCATAGTAGAAAGATTTACGATATTTATCTCTTGTGTAAATAATGTATCTATCACGTAGGGTTCCTTGATATTCAAGAATTTCTTGTTTTAGAAAGTTAATTCTTCTCATTGGAGATATTTCTACTTTGCCTTCATATTCAACTAAAATGGCCTTATCTTCGCCAAAATATAATACAGCTAAATTTGTACCATTAAAAAATGTTGTTTTATAAGATCTATCTACAAATCTTTCACTCTTTTTTAAAGGAATGTAATCATAAAATTTTAAATATGAAATAATTGTTTTAGATACATCCTCATCTAATGGATTATCATAAGTCCTAAAGTATTCTTGCATGTATGAACGATATTTAGTCATATTACCATCTCGCTTTTGAGACTTTATTATAATAATATTTTTAAAATAGTCAAGAAAAAAACTACCTAAGGTAGTTAAGTAAATTATTATACTCTTTATCTAATGATGTAATGTTACCATGACCTGGATATATAATGGTGCTTTTAGGCAATTTAATTATTTTAGCTATGCTCTCTTTCATTTGATTATAATCACCAGTTGGAAGATCAACTCTACCAATAGCATTTTCAAAAATAAAATCACCGCAAAATAAATGATTATCAAATAGTAAGCTTATTAGGTCTGATTTGTGTCCAGGTGTTTTAATCATTTTGAAACTAAATGAACCAATGGTATTATTATCATTTAAATTATTAATATCATATATTTTTACATTATATTTTTTTTGAATGTCTTCAATAGCTCCAATATGATCAAAATGATAATGGGTTATTATAATTCCAAGTACATTACCATTTAAATATGGTTCTATTTTATTAAATTCATCTCCGGGGTCAATGATTAAAATATCATTATTCTTTTTTAAAACATAACAATTTGTTTTTAAATATCCAACTTCAATTTTATTTATTTCCATAAGCATCTATCTAATTATACTACTTTTATGATTGGTTGTGTGATATAATTACTATAGGTGATAATATGGGACCAGTAGTTACTGCAATATTAATTGTCATTGCAATATTTGGAATAATTGGAATAGTATATATGCTTATTTTTAATAATTTGCAGGTTTATAGAATTAAAATTAATGAATCAGAAAGCATTATCGATGAGTTACTTAGAAAAAAATATGATTCATTAGTGCTTATAAAAGATGTTATTATTGATGAAACTGATCTTCCAGATAAAACATTTGAGGAGTTTAAAAAAATTAAAGAGCAAAATATATCTAGTTTTGATTTTGAAAGAAAGCTAGCTGAATTTAATGCTTTAATTTCTAAAATTAAAAATGATTATGATGTATTAGATAATGATCCAAGATTTAAGAACTATTACGATGAGATTTATGGCATTAATGAAAAATTAGAAGCAGCTAAATCATTTTATAATAAATATACTAATATTCTTAATAAAACAATTAAACAATTTCCTTCAAATATAATAGCTTTTATTCATCATATAAAAGTTCAACCATTTTTTGATGGAAAAGATATGTTTGATGATGATATAAAAGATTTTAAATTATAAAAACTACTCTTTTGAAGTAGTTTCTTTTTTTATTTCAATAATTAGTTTTTTAGCATTATCATTATCTTTGTTTTCTATGTATTCTGCTAGAGCAGTCTTTTTAGCAAGATTAATAACTTCTTTATCAGTTAGAGGTTTCGGTTCTTCTTTAAATTCTAAAATTTGCTTATATATATCATTAAATTCCATATGCTGCTCCTTTCTTATTACTATATAGTTTACTAGTTAAAACAATACATTCATTAAACATAGCCTGAATGGTACTTAATTCTAAAGTATCAAATCTTTTATTATGATAATTAGTAAAATTTTTTAAATGCTTTATTTGGTTATAATTTCTTTCTAAATAGATTTTATACATTTGCATATAATTAATTCTGGCTTCACTAAAGTGATTAATTGTATCTTGATTTAATTCATCTTTAATGGAATACATTTGCTTAATGTTGCGATATTCATTTTCATATAGTTTGAAAATAATACTAAACCAAGTTATTTGATATTTTTCTTCTTGATTTAATGGGTAACTATTAATACCATCGTCTATTATCATTGATTTAATAAATTCATCAAATACATCTAAATCGATATCATAGCCTTCATATACAGTATGATTAATTTCTAAATCATTATATAGAGGTATAATTTCAGATAGTTTTTTTCTTTTTCCATTAATGTTATAGAATACTCTTAATGAACGATATTCTTTTAATAAACCTGGATGTTTAGCAATGATGGATGTTAGTTTTCGAACATTATAAATATCTATTTCTTCTTGCTTTCTAGATTCTAGATTAGTTTGAATAGCAACGCTTTGTTCATAAGCTGTAATCGTCGCGTTTATTTTTGCCTCATCTATTTCTTTTATTCTAGATGGTGCTAATTCATTTAATGTTTTATAGGTTCCTACCCAGCCTTCAATATTTGCTTCTCTTTCAGTCTCTCTGTCTGAATAGTTAACCATATATTCATCCTCATCTTTAGTTGATAGATATTTATTTAATATACGATGCTTTATTATATTAAAGGTTGTACTAGTTAAAGCAAAATCATTTTTAAATTCATTATATTGACGAATATGTTGAAGTTCGTGAAATAAGGAGTGAAGAATTTTAATAGTTCTGGGCACTCTGAATTTATATTCTATTATATCTGATGGTAAACCATTTACCAAATCATACTTTAAGGATATTATTCTATGAGGAGTCATTGCTCTTCCAAATGCATTGTGTGGTTTCCCATCTAATAAATATTTGTCAGTTACATATATTGGTACATCCATATAAATATTTTCAGCACAAAAATTATGCATTAAATAAGATAGTAAGAAAATTTTAGAATAAATACCATAATCAATATTAGTTATTAATAACCATTTACTTAAGGCCTTCATCATGGCTTTTATCATTTCATTTTCACTATCTATATTGTTAGTAAAATATTCAAACATATAGTTTAGTTCATAATTAGATATTCTTTCTTTATGTCTAAATTTATTAAAAATTTCGATAGCTTTTTGCGTTGTATAAACTATTCGATCATGTTCTTTATATATAATTTCTTTAGGTAAGATATATTCATAATATTTATATATTTTTGAACCTACAAGATAATCAAAGCTAAAATTAGAAAATAATCTACTATAAAATATTTGATATTTACTTAGGATTCCCTCTTCAGCTTTGCTTCTTTTCTTTTTATATGCAAGATGTAAAACATAATTTTCAATTAAATCTCTTTTAAAGCGATATGAGGCATCATATTGGGCATTGCCCTGCATTTGTCTAGCAAGGTTTTGATAACATGTAAAAACAATATTCTCATTTTCAAGAACAGTAAGAGGATCAGTAGTATCAAATACTGATTGAAAAATAGAAGGATTTGTTAAGTCATAATTAACCATCTTAGCCTCCTATTATTTATTATAATATATTTTATTTAAGAAAACAAAAAAAGTTAGATATTCTAACTTATAATTGCCAATTAATTGGATCTAATCCATTTTGTTCTAAAAACTGATTCGTTTTTGAAAATGGGTGGCTACCAAAAAAACCATATCTAGCAGAAAAAGGTGATGGATGTGTAGATTCTAATATTAAATGTTTAGGATTAGTAATAAACTCTTTTTTACTTTTAGCAAAGTTGCCCCAAAGTATAAATACTACTGGTTCTTCTTTTTGATTTAATACTTTTATTATATAATCTGTTAGTCTATTCCAGCCTAATTTTTGATGGGAATTAGGAGTATCTTTAACGACGGTAAGTGAGGAGTTTAAAAGAAGTACTCCTTCTTCAGCCCATTTAGTTAAGTCTCCTGAGTTTGGTTCTTCAATACCTAAATCATCATATATTTCCTTATAAATATTTTGAAGACTGGGAGGAAGCTTAATTCCTTTTTGGACAGAGAAAGATAGTCCATGTGCTTCTCCTTCTCCATGATATGGATCTTGACCAACAATTACTACTTTAACGTTTTCATAAGGAGTTAGTTTTAAAGCATTAAAAATATTTTCTTTTAATGGATAGATAGTCTTAGTGGCATATTCATGCTCAATATTTTTCCAAAATGATGCAAAACCAGGACTATTCCAAATGATACTTAATTTTTTATCCCAAGAGTTACCAATCATATGATTACCTTCTTTCTTTCTCTAAATAATAACGAGCAAGTATTGCAAATATGGTGCAGATGGAAGTAAAAACAAACGCTATAATAAAGTTATATCTTAATCCATAAACAATACCTAATCCGCAAATGAAGGTACCCAATGCTCTTGATGCATAAACTATCATTTCATGTAAATTTGCAAATGCTAATTGTTCTTCATTATTAAATCTATTTATGTATGGAGCATCTGTTACATGCCCATATGCTGATGATGTTAAGACTGTATAAAGTAAACCTATTATTATAGTAATTGAATTGCAATAAATAACCACTAATAGGTAACATATTATTCTACCAACTAATTTAATTGATAGGTTTATATAATTATTTTTTAAAGTTAATTTATATAGTATTAAAGCACCTATACCAACTGCTACTATAGCAAATGCAAGTTTAATATTAGAAGCTAGACTTGGTTCTAGATTGAAATTTTTAGTTAGGATTGTTATTAACATTCCACTTAAAGCATAAAATGAAATGTCATTTGTTATTACGTATCCAAAATATAAATGAGATATCTTGTCTTTTTTAACTTTTGAAAGGAAATTAATTAGAAGGTTATTGTGATCATCAACTTTTTTGTTGGGTATTTCTACTTTATATAATGCAATATAGCATATCATAAAACATAGTGCTGACAATAAAGTATAACTATTGTAGTTGAATTGATAGTTAAAAATTGTTTTGCCTACTAAAAATCCTGTTGCAAATGATGCTATATAGTAAAAGATTTCATACAATAAATTCTTTTTAGCATATAATTTATCATCTTTACCAAAAAATGACATTAATGGGTAAATAGATACTAAAGTCTCGACTGATAAAGCATAGTCAACCATTATTAGAAATTTTATTGGAATATTATATCCTGTTTGATATAGAAAATGAAGGGCGATAAGAACAACTACTCTTATAAATAAAAGAGTAGATATAAATCTTTTTAAGTTTTTAGTTTTTATTAGATTTGAACATAAAAAGATAACCGAAACAGTTATAAGGGCACTCAAACTTAGAACTCTACTAGTAGTAGTTATAGTCATATTATTGTTTTGAATCCATAGTTCAAGTAAGTTATAAAACATACCTTCGGCTATTGCAAAAAAGATTATTAATATAAATAATTTCTTGATATTTTTATTCATGATATTCCTAATACATTATATTGTTTTCGATTGCCCATGGGATAAAGTGGTCTCTTACTGCTGATGCAAGCTGACTTTCATCATCACCTAAAGTAAACCATTTATATTCAACAATTTCATCGTTAGGTAAAAGTTCAACATCAATATCTTTTAAGGCTTTCATCATGTGCATTTCAATCATTAATGTTGGATCAGATAGAGCGGGTTCTCTAAAACATAATATTTCTTCTAATTGATCTTCCTCAATATCAAATCCATTAGATATTTCTTCTTGGCATTCTCTTCTAGCGGCTTCTTTAAAGGTTTCTCCCTTTTCAACACCACCACCAACTAATGTATATCTTCCTTTTTTGGCACTTCTTTGGGACATACTTATTAGTAATTTTCCATCTCTAACAAAAGCTGTTCCAACAACATAAATTAAATTATCCATATTATTACCTCACTTATGATATGTTTCATTATTAATAATTTTAAATCCCCTGTATATTTGTTCTAATAAAATTGCTCTAAAAAGGCCATGAGGAAAAGTTAAAGTACTAAATGATAACTTATAATCTATACTTTGTAATACCTCATCTGACAATCCATCTGAACCGCCAATAATAAAATCTATATTAGCATAATTCATTAAATTTTTACTTATAAAATTTGAAAACTCAATTGAATCAAGTTTTTCGCCATTAATGCATAAGCCAACCTTGAAACTACGATTATTTAATTTGGATATAATAAGATGTCCTTCTTCTTTTGGATTTGAATCTGGTATTTCAACTATTTCAGTTTTATGATACTTGTTAATTCTTTTTAAATAATCTTCTATCATATTAACTAAATATTGCTCTTTAATTTTACCTGGGCATATTATTCTTATCATACCTCTATTAGCTCAGTCCTTTCATTTTGTTTGGCTGCTTCAATGCTATTAAAATCTATATTATTATCTTCTAATTCTTTTTTTAAGGTTGAGAGTGCTATCTCTGGTGTATTATTCTCTTCACTAAGGTGAGCTAAGATTACTTTTTTAGTATTTTCCCCAATTAGTTTAGATAAATAATATGCAGAAGACTCATTAGAAAGGTGCCCAACATCGCTGGCCACCCTTGCTTTTAACCATTTAGGATATCTTCCGTGCATAAGCATTTCAATATTATGATTGCTTTCCATGATATATAAATTTTTATTTTTTAATTTATTAAAATATTTTTGATTTAAATATCCAGTATCAGTTATTTGAACTATTGAAGAATTACCTTCAGTTATTATAAAGCCTCTACTATCAGTTGTGTCATGACTAGTCTTAATTGTTTCTATTTGTAAATCATCTAGATTAAAACTATCTTGCATATACATAACATTTTCGTATCTTTTTAAAAAGCCAAGGTCTTTATACATTAGCTCAGATACTATTATGGTCGGATGAGCTTTTTTTATGATGCTTTGTAAAGCATTTGTATGGTCTGAATGAGAATGAGATATTAATATATAATTAATTTTATCAATTGATAATTCATTTTCGTTTAGTTTTTCTTCAATATATTTTAGTGTTCCGCCAGCATCTATTAGTAGGTTAGCTTCTTTTCCTTTAATAAGAGTACAGTTGCCTTTTGAACCACTTTCCAAAACACTAACTAACATTTAATCATTGAACATGGATTTATATAATTACCATTTGGACCTACTATACCAAAGTGTAAGTGAGTTCCGGTTGATGAACCACTTGATCCCATGCTTCCTACTTGTTGCCCACGAGTAACGGTTTGCCCTACTCTTACTCTTACATCTGATTTTAAATGGGCATAAATAAATTTATAATCGCCATATTGAACATCTACGTGATTACCCCAATAATTACCACAGCTATTTCCGTAACCACCAACGTTACCACAATGGTTTACAACTGCTACAACAGTTCCGTCACTTACAGCATATATTGGTGAACCGAATCCACAACCAGAAATATCGATTCCATTGTGATGTTTACCCCAACGCCAACCAAATCTACTGGTAATAATATATGGTTTAATTGTTGGCCATAAGAAATCACTACCGCTTAAGTCTGGTGCATATGTTGGATCATAGTTGTAAGTTTGAGCTGTTTTGGTTCCTCTTGCTATTATTCTATTAACAGTAGGAGTTACCTTTTCAGATTTAGTAATAACTAATTGATCAATATCTCCATTTTTAAATTGAATCTTCTCCGTTACTTTATCAACACCATTAGTTCCTTCTTGGATTACTTTGGAAGTTCCACGATAAAGTGAACTATCAGTTTTATACTCAGTTTCATATTTGTTAGTAATATTTTCAACTTTTTCAATTTCATGAACAATTGTTACTACTGGTGCAATTAGACCAATGGAAACTTCTTGCCCTTTACTTAATAAAATATCTTTATCCGGAATAGATGGATTAGCTACTAAGAATTCTTCTATACTTAAGTTGTTTTTTTCAATAATATCATTAATGTTATCTCCATCTTTTACAGTATAAGTTCTTTGTTTATCAGTTGTACCAAATAAAAGGTATTTACTTAAATCATCTGATGAAGTAAAGATTGTTTCTTTATTACTGATAAGACCTTTTTTTATTGTTACGTCTTCTTCCCAATAAATAGATTCTACTCTTTCACCTTCATCTTTTATTTCTTCTTGAGTATTATTTTTATAATCATCTAATTGTTCAGCACCTACAAAGGCTGCTACTGTATTGTAGAAAGCTTCTTCAAAGAATTCTTTCTCTAATGTATATATATATAACGGCTTACGATCTTTATCTGGATATTTAATTGTTACGATGTATCCTTCAATAGTAAATGGTTCTACTTGTTCAATACGATTATATATTTCTTCCGCAGATTTAATATCATTTTTATAAGTTGTTATTTTTTCAATATTTAACCCATTTGGAGGATATACCTTATTTATATTATATTTTTGTTTTATTTCATTTTGCTTTTGATCTATTAATTCTAGAAGTTCATCTTTAGATTCAATATATCCAATTGTTTTGCCATTTAGATATACCTTATATACTTCTACTGGAGATGCATACGCTACTCCGTTTAAAGATATAAATATTATAAATACTCCTAATACAATAGTTATTAAAAGCGCAATTATATTTTTATTTTTCATTTCATCACTTCTTTATTATTTTTCTTCTTTTTTAATATAGTTTCTAAAGTTACTCATACTTCTTTCAAATAGAAGTTCGATAGTACCTGTTCCGCCACTACGATGTTTGCCGATGATTAATTCAGTTACTGATACATCAGTATTCTCAGCGGCAGTTTTATTGTAATAGTCATCACGATATAGGAAGGCTACAATGTCAGCATCTTGTTCAATAGAACCTGATTCTCTTAAATCGGACATAATAGGTCTTTTGTTTTCACGAAGTTCAACACTACGTGATAATTGAGCTAAAGCAATAACTGGGACTTGTAATTCCATAGCCATTGTTTTTAAACTACGTGAAATTTCGGATACTTCTTGTTGACGATTTCCTTCATATCTTGCACTACCGCTTATTAGCTGTAAGTAGTCGATTACAATCATGGCTAGCCCTTTTTCGCTAGTTGCTAGTCGGCGGCATTTTGCTCTTATTTCAGAAATAGTCATTCCACTTGAGTCTTCAATATAAAGATTTGTTTCTCCAAGTTCACTCATAGCTTCATTAACTTTTTTCCAGTCATTATGTTCTAAACGACCGGTGCGTAATTTATTTTGCTCAATACCACCGGCTGCAGAAATCATACGCATTGCTAGTTGTTCAGCACTCATCTCCATATTGAAAATAGCAACTGCTTTATCAGTCGTTTTCGCAGCATTTACAGCAAGATTTAAACCAAAGGCTGTTTTACCCATGGCAGGACGAGCAGCAATTATGATTAGTTCATTTTCATGAAAACCACTTGTTAATTTATCTAAATCATAAAAACCAGATGGAATTCCAGTAATATCATTTTGATTTTTAGCTAGACGTTCTAATTGTTCTTGGGTTGATCTAATTACTTCTCCAATTGATTTAAATTCTCCGGCTTTACGAGCTTTTGTAACACTAAATATTCTTTTTTCAGCGTCATCAATTAAATCATTGGTATCTTCTTCCTCATTATAAGAATTAGTAATAATATTATTGGTAACATCTATTAGTTTTCTTCTAAGGGCTTTATCTCTTACAATGTCAATATAATAATCTACATTGGCTGCTGATATTACTGAGTCAATTACTTCACTTAAATACTCAATGCCTCCAATGGCATTTATAGATCCTTTTTTGTCAATTTCGTTTTTTACGGTTGCAGAATCTAGAGGTATTTTATTTTGGTGAAGGGTTTTAATTGCAGAAAAAATTCTTTTGTTTGCCTCACTATAAAACATATCTGTGTCTAGTTCTTCACAAATTTTATCTTCAGCGTATTTAGTTAGAAATGCACATCCAAGGACATTCATTTCTGCATCTAAGTTTTGAGGCATTATTCTTTCAGCCATATTATCCCTCTTTTACATTTATTTTTATTTGCCCTTTTACTCTTTTATGAAGATTAATATCAACTAAATGTACTCCCAAGGTATCAATTGGATTATCAATTTTAATTGTTTTCTTATCAATTGTAATACCTTTTTTTGCAAGCTCATCGGCTATTTGTTTTGATGAGATACTACCAAAGATTTTTCCAGATTTACCTGTTTTTACTTTAAAAGTTAATTCAGTTTTAGCTAATCTTTCTTTAATATTTTCGCATTCTTTTACTAATGCTTCTTCGTTATCTTTTTTTTCTTTTAATTCTTGATCTAAGATGTTTTTACTGCCAGCAGTATATTTTACGGCAAGTCCATTTTTAATTAAGAAATTTTGAGCATAGCCATCGCTAACTTCTATTATTTGGTCTTTTTTTCCCTGCTTTTTAACATCTTTTAATAATATAACTTTCATGAGTTTTCCTCCCATCTAAGTCAAAATTATTATAACAAATTATATAAAAAAAAGATACTTTTTATTAAGTATCTTATTTAACAAATGGTATTAAGGCCATAAAACGAGCTCTTTTAATTTGTTTTGCAATATATCTTTGATGTTTAGCACATGCTCCTGTCATTCTACGAGGCATTATTTTGCCTTTATCATTAATATATTTACTAACAATAGCTACGTCCTTATAGTCTACATCTTTACCTGCACACATTTGGCAGATTTTTTTCTTTTTTCTATAAAATTCAGCCATTATAAAATTTCCTTTCTAAAATGGTAGATCGTCATCACTAAGAACAACTTCTGAGCCATAATCTTTGAATGGATCTTCGGTTAAATCTGTAGTTTCAAAGTCACTACTGTTTGATTTACTAGCTACATCATCAAATGTAGGTTCATTTACATTACTATTTTTTGGTGTTAAGAAGGTAACATTATTAGCAGCTACTTCTGTAACATATACTTTTTTACCATCTTGACCATCATAGTTTCTTGTTTGAATTCTTCCAGTAACTCCAACTAAAGAACCTTTTGTACAATACTTAGCTAAATTTTCTGCTTGTTTACCCCAAATAACACAGTTAATGAAGTCAGTTTCTCTTTCTCCACTAGCATTAGTAAATTGACGAGTAACAGCTACTGTAAAATTGCAAGTAGTGTTTCCGGTACTAATAGTTCTAAGTTCTGGATCTTTTGTTAATCTTCCAACTAAGGATACATTATTCATAATATTACTCCTCGTCTAATTTAATAATTTGGTGTCTTAAAACATTTTCGTTGATTCTAGCTTTACGATCAAATTCTTCGATAGCATCGTGACTAGCTTCAACAGTAAATACATAGTAAAATCCACTTATTTCCTTTTTGATAGGATATGCAAGTTCTCTTTTACCCATATCTTTAGTTTCAACTTTACCTTTCATACCAGTAATAATTTCTTCTAAAGATTTTACGGTAGATTTAATTGCATCTTCTTCTAGTGTTGGTTTTACTATAAACATAATTTCATAGTTTTCCATTTTCTTCTATCCTCCTTCTGGTCTATTCGGCTTTATATTTAATAAAGCAAGGAGCTTTCGCTCACGCAGTATTATAGCATACTAGTAGTTTATATGCAAACAAAAAATGTTAATAACTTGAGCTTTATTAACACTACTAAGTAAATGTAAAGTTTAGGCTTATTTATTGATGGTATTTTTGATTTTTATTATAATAATATTGGGAGAATCTTATGAGTTTTGAAGAAAGATTAACTAAATCTTTACCTAATTATGAGGAAATTCTTACTTCGGAAGATTTAATTGAATTAAGAAATATATTTGATAGTGCTCAGGTAGCATATAATAGAGCATCAAATCTTTTAAATAAACAATTAAATAATAAAGTTGGGTTAGATTATACTAACGATTATGAAAAAGCAATGGCATTTGGAGCTAGTGAAATGTCTAGATTTGAGGAAAGAATTACTGAGATTGTACTTAGAGAAAAATCTAATGAAAAAGAAAAACTAAGTTTTAAATTATAAAAAGAACCATAAGGTTCTTTTTTTATACATTAAATCTAAAGTAGCAAATGTCTCCATCTTGCATGATATATTCTTTGCCTTCAAGTCTCATTTTGCCTGCTTCTTTTACTTTTAATTCTGATCCATATTGTTTTAAATCTTCAAAAGACATTACTTCAGCTTTAATAAAACCTCTTTGAAAATCACTGTGGATAATTCCAGCGCATTCAGGAGCTTTCATGCCTTTTTTAAAAGTCCATGCACGGCATTCATCTTTTCCTGATGTAAAGAATGTTTGCAAACCTAGTAAATTGTAAGTTGCGAAGATTAATTTATCTAGACCAGAATTAGCAATTCCTAATTCTTTTAGGAATGTATCTTTATCTTCATCACTCATTTCAGATAATTCACTTTCCATCTTAGCACATACTACTACAACAGAAGCATTTTCTTTAGATGCATAGTCTGATACTCTATCGGTATATTCATTATGTCCTAAAATAGCATCATCTTCATTAACATTTGCCATATAGATAATAGGTTTTAGGGTAATTAAGCAAAATGGTTTTAAAATAAGTAATTCATCCTTATCAAATTCTACTCTACGAAGTGGGATATTTTGTAAAAGAGCTTCTTCACATTTCTTTAAAGTGTTAATTTCTAATAATTCTTGTTTGTCCTTAGTCATTGAAGCTTTTTTACCAATTTTATTAATACGATTTTGAATTTGTTCTAAATCGCTCATGGCAAGTTCTAAGTTAATAATTTCAATGTCTCTTATAGGGTCTACATTTCCTTCAACATGAATAATGTCAGAGTTTTCAAAACATCTCACTACTTCAACTATGGCATCTACTTCTCTAATATGACTTAAGAATTTATTACCTAACCCCTCTCCAGTAGAGGCACCTTTTACTAAACCTGCTATATCTGTAAATTCATAAGTGGTGTAAATAGTTCTTTCTGGTAAGTATAATTCTGATAAATAGTCTAGTCTTGTATCAGGAACTGTTACAACTCCTACATTAGGATCAATGGTGGCAAAAGGATAGTTTGCAGCTAAAATATTCTTTTTGGTAATAGCGTTAAATAAAGTACTTTTTCCAACATTTGGAAGGCCTACTATTCCGGCTTTTAACATAATATCACGTTCTTTCAGTGGTTAGTATATCAAAAAAAAGACTTATTTTAAAGTCTTTGATTCGTTTTCTAGTTCTGATTTATAAGAATTTATATAATCTAATATTTTGTTAAATTCATCTTCAGATATTTTTCCTAATAATAAACCTTTTTTAGCATATGGAAGAATGGATAAAAGAATATCCAAATCTCCATAAGATATGGCTTCTAATAATATTTTATATAGATTATCTCCAATCTCATCTGATCCTAACCAACCATATTTTTTTACGATTGTATATACTTCTCTAGCCTTATCTTTTCTTAGGTAAGGTAGTTTATTGGCGGTTTCTTTCATAGTTTCAGATACACCATCCAAAGTTAATAACTGAGATTCATATCTTTTATACATATCTAGGTTTCTTTTAATTAGGTTTATTTTCTTTTCTAATGCCGGTTTGTCGGCTGGAGTAAATGGTTTCATTATTCACCTTTACTTTCTAAAATTTCTTTTTTTATTTCTTCTAATTCTGGTTTTACCCCTCGTTTATACAATACTTGAATGATATCCATTCCAGGGCCACGGTTACCTTCAATTAATAATGGACCATCATCAGTGATACCAACATCCCATCCAACAATGTTAACATTATCATTTACTTTAGCAGCCTCTTCGGTCATTTGAATAATTTCCTTCCAGTAAGGTATTTTAAAGCCATCAACTTTAACGTTTGTTAATAATGTATTAGGGTTTTCATTGTTAGCTTTATCGATTGTATTCCCTTCTAAGCATCCTTTTTCAATGTTGACTTTGACGCCTACGCCACCTTGATGAAAGTTATCAACTATTGATTTACCGGAGCCAATACGAGCCACAGCGAATAATACTTTTGATTTCCCATTTAAGCAATAAGTAACAACTCTAACTGTATTTAAACTCTTAGGATTTAATTTAGACCATTCTTTATTTTGGATTACTAATTCTTCAAGGAAGCAATTTTCTTCTTTTAATTTTTCATAAAACTCTTTAACATCTTGGATATCCTTAGTATCTATTTTTTCAACACTGGCTCCTCCTAGTCCATTTATTGGTTTGCGAACTATTGAGTCATGATTTTTAATAAATTCAGTGACTGCATCTAAGCCTTCATCATATGATACGCATGATCTTTTAACATATTTTTTAAAGTTTTTATGAAAGTTAACTTTGTTAGAAAAGAAAGGTGCATAATCCCAATGGGCAGCTATCTTATAAAACTCATGTTGATAGCCAATAGTAGCATAAGTTCTTCTTTCCTTCCATGATTTTTCATAAAATTTATAGTTAAGATAATCCTGAAGTCCAGATTTGCATACTAAAACACATAGTCCAGTATCAATAAACATTAAAAATGGACTTTTGTGATTCTTTTTGGATAATTCCTTTAATTGTTCATAATATTTTTTATAGTTTCCTCGCATTGCGAATTTAAGTAGTCCCATAAGAACCTCCTAACTATTATTAGTATATCAAAAAAAGACTGATTAGTCAGCCTTTTGTGTTAATTTAATTGTTACAGTTTGTTCTTTGTTTTTTCTAGTAAAAGTTAATTTTATAGAGTCATTTACTTTATGTTTATATAGATAATACTTTAAGTATGAAGTACTTGTTATTTTATAGTTATCTATTTTAGTAATGATATCTCCTTTTTGAAGGCCTGCTGATTCAGCGGGTGAACCGATTTGAACTTGAACTACAATAGCACCTTCTGTAACTGTTTTATCTACACTTAAACCATATGTCATTAAGGCTTTTGCATCAAATGGATTAAGAGTTCCTACCCCAAGTAAAGGTCTTTCAATCTTACCATTTTTTATAAGCATTTCGGCATAATCTACGGCATCTTCGATTGGAATTGCAAAGCCCATACCCTCAACACCGGTACTAGCAAGTTTCATATTGGTAATACCAATAACTTCACCATTTGAATTAGCGATAGGTCCACCTGAGTTTCCAGAGTTAATGGCTGCATCAGTTTGTAATACTTTCATTACCCAATCACTAACATCTGCAGATTTATCACTTACTTCAACTAGACGATCTTTACCACTTAAAATTCCTCTTGTTACGGTCCATGAGTAGTTTTCGGAATCTAGAGGTGCTCCTATAGTAAATAAAGTATCTCCTAATCTAGAATCATTTGATTTGCCTATTTCAGCAATAGATATTATTTTATCTTTATTAATCTTTAATACTGCTATGTCAGAGTATTTATCTGCTCCGACAACTTCAATATCATAAACATTATTATCAGTAAATTTAACTTTTACTGTTTCTGCCCCTGTTACAACATGATTATTGGTTAGGATGTAGGCATTATCCCCATCTATTTTATATACAAAACCGGTACCAGTACTGGTTAGTACTCCTTTTTTATAAGAACCAACTACGACGACGGCATCATATAGTTTTTCAACTGCATCGGCAATACCATTTTCATTAACAGTTACTTCCTTTTCTAATTTGTTTACTACGGTCTGACTAAATAAAGCTTTTTCAGTTACTAAGTAATACATTCCTCCTGCTCCAATTAGTATTAATAATAAACTACATAATAAATATATTCCAATTTTATTTTTTTTCATTTTACCTCCTAATAATCTAATATTTCTTTGAAATTTACTGGGAATCCCATAATATCCATTATTTTATTAATCTTAATTACTTTTAATTTGCCAGCTAATATATCTAGTTCGTAACTAAATTCACTTAATAATAATCTAAATTCATCTTCTCTTAAAAGGCTTTTTAAAATAATAAATAAAGCAAATACATCGTCTTTCCCATAAATATATTCCCCATCTAATGTTGGTATATTTAGTGAAGCATGATATTTTGTATCATTAATCGCCTTTTGATTACGATGATCATATAATAGATCCTCATGTGCGCATAAATTACGATAATTAGCTAATATTGGTAAGTATGTTATTAAATTTTCAACGCTTATTCCATAAATATTTGATATTTCTTCTTGGTCATCTCTTTTCATTATTGTGAATAATTCGCTTACGATACCAAATGATAAGACTTTAACAACAACCCAAAGTGGGATGTATCCATAATTATTTATATAATGGCTAGTAGCTGAATGCTGAGCACCATTAACTTTTATTTGTCTTTTCATTTTTCTAATTAAATCATTTACTTGACGTATTTTTTCTGGATTGTTGGTAAAGTTAGTCGTTTTTAGGTAATCTCTTTCACGATATCCATATTTTTTAGATAATTGATAAGAGAAAATACTCTTCATATTGTTTTCAACAATTAAAAGATTTTTAAAAACAATATTTCTTATTTGGCGGTCAAAGTTAAAAAGGGCATACAACTCATCGAAAGAAGTATTTGGTAGAAAATATCTATCATTTTTGGTTCTTAAAAATGGATGACGATAACCACTCAAAAAAAAGTAGTTTTCTCTTATTAATATATCTCTTGCAAACTCAATATCATTTATAATAAGCCCCTTGTTTTGAAGGATAGTTATTTGTTCATCAATTGTTCTAAAAACTTTTGCCTTCATATTATTCACCTATTATAAAATTATATCACATATTGCGATTAAATCATACATAAGATTTATGAAAAACTTATGAAAAATACTTAATTATAGCGTTTGTTAACACTTTTACATATTCATTTTGATATTTTTCATCAATTAATTTAGATCTTTCTGCATCATTAGAGATAAAACCACATTCTATTAAGCAACCTCTTATATTTAACTTATCATATAGATAAGTTCCATTTATTATTTTACTTTGACGGTTAGTTTGAGTATATAAATTTAATTCGTTTTGGATAAGTTTTGCTAATTGCTCATTATCTTTTATCTTAGGAAAATAAAAAACTGCTGGGCCATAATATTTTTTATTTGGATATATATTTTGATGAATTGATAGGTACATATCAGCATGAGAGTTATTTATTATTTTTATACGATTATCAAAATCACTTTTTTTACGATATAAAGCTTTAGGATTACTTAAATCATTTTGATCTTTTCTAGTCAGTAAGACAATTGCTCCTTTTGATTCTAAAGATTCTTTTAACTTTAGAGTAAAAACTAAATTAATGTCACTTTCTTTGATTGATTTAAAAGATGCGCCAAAATCTTTTCCTCCATGTCCCGCATCTAAAATAATTGTTTTTCCAATAAGAGGAAATTCTATTTTGCTAGCATCTACTTTAAATAAAGTTAGAATTGTAATTAAGATTAAAGAACTTATGAATAATATTTTCTTCATATTATATAATAGTTTTTTTTATTAAAAAAATGCCTATTATTTGATAGGCATTATACGATATATATGTTCATCGGATACGTGACCATAACTTTCGATAATTTCTTTAGTGGATAATCTATCTAATGTTCTAGCAGTTTCTCTTAAATTAACTTTACGGTAAGATTCAAATAAATCTTTTGTTGCAAATTCTTCAGCATCAGTAACTATAATACCAGATTTTTCTGATACTTCTTTTAAAATTTGTTTAATTTCTTCTTGTTTATTATCTTTTTGGTTTAATAGTTCATCTAGAGCAGCATTTATTTTATTCATAGCTGATTTTAAGGTATCTATGAATTCGTCAATGGAGCTAACTTGATAATTGGTTGTAGTATTTTTAAAATATGTCCCAAAGTACGATAGTAATTTAGCGTTGCGGTTAGTAATTGTTTCCTTTAAAAGAGGGACAGCCTCTTCATAAATATCTATAATATTATTAACAACTACATGAAGTCTATCTTTTGCTTTAGAACTGAATTTAGCTTTGAATGTTAATTTACGATATTCTTCATACAATCCTTTAAATTTTAATCTTAAATCAACATATTTATCAAATACCGGATCACGAGGATCAAGTAATATGATTGTAAAAATTGCGTTTAGTCTTTCAACATTATTTGAATAGTTATCTTTCAAAATATTATCTAAAAATTCTGGAGAGTAATTTAGTAAAGCATTTTGAATTATAGGTAGTCTTTTTCTAGCAGTTTTTACTTTTTCTTTTAGGTCTAATAATTCAGAAATAGAAAGTTTTATATCTTTACTTTCTAATGCTTCTAATCCTTTAATAGGCATATTATAGCCAAAAGAAAAATTTCCTGTTAATGAATTAATTTCTTCTAATAAACTATTAACTGTGTAAGATGCATTACTTAAATAGGTATAACCATTTTCAGTACTCATTAATTTGTGAATTGATAAATCACTTGCGCTAATTGGAGTATAAATAATCTCATCAAATATTTTTTGCTTAGATGTATTAGCTTTAATGAACTCTGTTTTCATTTCTTCATCAGACTTTTCTGGTGATATATTATTTTCATTACGATATGCATTGATGTCAGTTAATAGTAATCCTGAATTATATAAAAATTCAGCATAATCTTTTAAGGATATTAAATTTTGAAATTCTCTTAAAGTTTTTTCAAATTCATATGAGCCAATTTCTAAATTAATTAGTCTACTTCTCATATTTTTTATTCTTTGATATACATTTTCTGTTAGATTTTTCTTCATAAAAAATCCCCCTTTGACAGGGGATATATTAACACTTTTTAGTGTTTTTGTAAAGATTCTCTAGTTGCTGCTTTTAAAGTTATGTTCTTATTAATTGTTTCATAATTATCTATTATCGAAATAAATGCATCTGGATCAATTATGGAGATCCCTTCTTTTAATTTATAATAATCATTAGTGTCAATAACACTCATTATTATTTTACTTTTACGATTGGTAAATCCTCCACGAACATTGAATTCTGTGTAGTCATATTTTAAATCATTAATAAGATATTTTTTAATGTCTTCTTCTTTGTTGGTTACTATAAAGAAAGTTTTGTTAGAACTAATTCCAAGTTTGGCTTTAGTAGACATGTACACAATTATAAATATAATGATAGAAGTATAAATAGCAGTTTCTAGATTATATAAACAAAATGCTAGAACTATGATTATTAATTCAACTATGTTAGGAAGTACTTTAGATCTTCTATTGAAGATATCTTGAAATATTTCAAATCCTCCAACGCTTGCTCCTACTTGATAGATTAGACTATAACCATAACCACTTAAGATAGCTCCAAAAGCGGCAATAATAATTTTTTCTACGTTATCGAAATAAATATAATATTCTATTCCTGATGTAAAATAAATTACTAATGGAATTAATAAACTAGTTAATAAATATTTATATGTTTCTTTTTTACCAGCAATAGGCAATATTATTAATAAGAATAAAATATTAGATATGGCGATAAATATAGCAGCATTTATATGATATACACTATTAAAAATAGCTCCAAGACCGATTATTCCACTTGGAAATAAATTATATGGTGCAAAAAATAGATTAAATGATAATCCAATAAGTATAGAACCAATTATAATAGAAATATATCTTTTCATTTTTTACCTCTTTATTCTTAAATATTCTTTCATAAACTCTAGAATATCTCCATTGAGTACAGCATCAGCGTTAGAATTTTCATAACCACTTCTAACATCTTTAACTAACTTGTATGGCTCTAGAGTATAATTTCTTATTTGACTACCAAATTCAATATTAACATGGCTTTTTAGTTTATCAATATCTTTTTCGTTAGATTCTTCCATTAGTCTTTCTAATTTACTTGTTAATACCTTCATTGCCGTATCTTTGTTTTTTAGCTGACTTCGTTCATTTTGGCAGGTTACTACAATACCAGTTGGTAAATGGGTTATACGGACGGCTGAATCTGTGGTGTTAACTCCTTGCCCTCCTTTTCCGGATGAACGATATACATCAACTCTGATATCATCTGGTTTTATAATTACATCGGTTGATTTTTCTATTTCAGGAATAACACCAACTGCAGCAAAAGATGTATGTCTTCTTGAGTTCGAATCAAAGGGACTAATTCTCACCAATCGATGAACTCCTTGTTCCCCTTTAAAATATCCATATGCATGAGGGCCAGATATTCTTATGGTTACACTTTTGATACCAGCTTCTTCTCCTTTTTGATAATCTAATTCTTCATAATTATAATTATTTTTATCACAAAACATTTGATACATTCTAAGAAGCATTGATGCCCAATCAGTTGCTTCAGTACCACCGGCTCCAGGATGAATTTCTAAATAACAATCATTATCATCATATTTACCTGTAAATAATGCTTCTATTTCTAGATTGTTAACATCATTGGTTATTCTTTGAACTTCAGATTCTAATTCAGTTAGTTCATCTATATTATCATCATTTATTAATTCTAATAGTGATAGAGCACCCTCTATTTCATTAGATAAGTTTTCAAATAGTGATATGCTCTTTTTTAAATTAGCAAGTTTACTATTTAGCTTATTCATTAAAATTGGATCTTGCCAAATATCTTCTTTAGATAATTCGTTTTCTAGTTTAGAAATTTCTTCCTGCTTAGATGCTAAGTCAAAGTGACCTCCCAATTTGTTCTATTTTTGTATTTAGTTCTTCTAAGTTCTTTTTGATTTTATTAGAGTCCATAATACACCATCCTAATTATTATAATACCATATAAAATAAGTTTTTATCAACCTTATTAATTAGTTTAATTTGTCGTTTACAAAGTGTAATTTTTGAATTATTTCTTCGCCTAAATGTTCATTGGCGGTTTCAACTGATTCTTTATAATATTCAATTTGTTCTTTAAAATGAGCATCAACTCCATATAGTACTTTTATATTATAATTAGATGCTATTTGCCAAAACTCTTTACATGGATAGACAATAGAGCCTCTTTTATGTAAATAGTATAAACAAGGGTAAGTCAAATTTATTTCTAATGGGATTTGATATTTTTCGGCTGCTTTACAAATTAAATTAGCAACTTTGGTTTCAATTTTGCCAAATGTGTTACGATTTAACATATAAATGTCTGGATGTGCTATGATGTCTGGGATACCTATTTTCATAGCAGTTTCAAT
Source organism: uncultured Erysipelotrichaceae bacterium (assembly GCA_902767375.1). Lineage (GTDB taxonomy): Bacteria > Bacillota_I > Bacilli_A > RF39 > UBA660 > CAG-533. Next base: position 7,975 of record CACXGV010000029.1, on the reverse strand, counting down.
ATATTCAGCATATTTTAGTAATTCTTTATCGGTAAAGTCTGCCTGTCTAAAAATTCTTAGTTTTCCTTTATTTAGTACAAAGTGCTGACCAAGAATTATTTTATTTGTTTCTTTTTTTAATTCTAATAAGTATTCTTCATCTCCTGGTAAATATTCAGCTTCAAATCCTAATTCTATTTTTATTTTATCTTTATATTTATCTTGTAAGGATTTTATACTTTGATAGTATTCTTCTTTTTGGCTATAATCCATACGCATATTAGTTCTTTTATCTATTTTATTTTTTTCTGGCATGTGATCAGTAAAACATATCCTTTTAAAACCTTGCTTAATAAATTCTAAAACATAGTCTTCATCGGTAAAATCATCTTGCGCGTGACCACATCTATACGTATGAGTATGATAATTATAATCTTGCATAAGTCCTCCTATCATTTCAATAAGTATTATTATATCACTTTTTTTATAGTATAAAAAATAAAAAGTGATTGCTCACTTTATATTTCCATGCTATCGACAATTGACTTTACATCTATAGAAAAATTCGGGTATACGTGATAATCTAATCCATCAACAACCACGATTGTGTAGCCACTTAGTAAGTGGTATATTATTTCATCATATTTTTCAAATGATAATACCATATATACGCCTTTATACTCTGATGTTTTATATGGTTCAATTGTTTTAATATTATAGTCTTTATATTCCTCTTTTAATTCTTCTATGTATTCTTTAGAATATTCTCTATCTGATTCAAAAGTTTCTATGCCGATGGAACCACTTTTGCCAGATAAATCATTTTCTGGTAAGTAATAGAAATGATTACTATAGAACTCTTTATAACCATTTGGTATGATATAAATTATATTCTTGTCTGGAATGATATCATTAGACTTTTCTTTTTTAGAACATCCAAATGTTAATAAGCCTGTAAATATTAACATGATAATTAATATTTTTTTCATTAATTATTATCCTCTATTGTTTTAATAAAGTCTTCATAGTTGTTTACGACTTTAAAGTAATCTAAGATGTTTGATGAGGCAAATTTTTCTTCTATTAGATGATTTAAAGTAGTTAGAACTATGTCATAATAATGGTTAATATTATAGAGAATTAATTTAGTTTTTTTATCATTACTCCTTATTTCTTCTATATAAGAATATAATTCTGATATAGTTCCTAGTCCTCCAGGAAGACATACAATTAAATCTGCATCATTGAATAATTCCTTTTTCATGTCAAAAGTATTATCTAATACTTTTATTTTAGCATGAGGTAGATTTTCTAAATCATCAAGATATTTTGGGGTTGTGTATCCATAAATATTTCGATTATATTTATCAAAGGTTTTATAACATAGGCCCATAATTGATGAAGATGATGATCCCCAGTTTAAATCGTATCCTTGACCAGCTAAATATTCGATTACTTTTTGAGATTCAGTTAGGTAATCTTCATTAATATCTGAACTTGAAGATGATGTTATAGTTACTCTCATATTATCCTTTATATTCAGTATTGTATCCATGGTTTTCAGCTGGTCTTTTATCGTTTGGATACATTACATCTGTATAAATATCTTGTTGTAATTTTTTAACTAAGTTATAAACATTTACATAATCTTTAATACTATTTATTCCAACACTAGCTGATGAAATAGTTTGATTGCCGTTAGAATCTCTGGTTATAAAGTGGCTAGAGGAGAAAATAATATCTCCTACATCAAACCATTGGTCAAAAATACCACGGTGTAAATCTACATGAGATAGTTCAGCAAATGGTTTATTAAAGTAATTCTTTCTAAAGGTACCACTTGAGATATATACGGCGCGATCAGTAACAATATAATAAGTATTTTTATATTTTCTTCTGGTTAAAAGTACGCCTCCCAAGTATAACCATACTGGCATTAAGTGTAATAACATAAATGGGATGATAAAGTAAAGAAAACTTCTATCATCTACCGCTGCACCAAATATACTAAAGCCAATGATTCCAAAATCAATAATCCCCCAAATCAATGCAAATGGAAGCATAGGATTAAAAACACTTTCAAAGATAAAAGTTTTTTTATCCGGTTTCCCTTCATATAATATTTTTTCGTTTGTCCCTACTAAGGCTTTTAATTCATTTTCCATAATTTACTCCTTTTAATTTTTTAATACTAAATTTAAAAATATACCAAATATAGCAGATAAGCTTATACCTGTTAAAGATATTGAAAGATTGTTAGTATATATTGTTATTACTGCTCCACCAAGGCCTAATATTAACATTGTTGATACAATAATTACATTTCTTATATCATTAAAATTAATTTTATTTTCAATTAATACTTTAAGCCCATTTACAGATATAAATCCATATAGTAATAATGATACACCACCTAGTACACAGTCAGGTATAGTTTGTAAAACGCCTGTTACTTTTCCAAGAAATGCTAGAGCAATTGATATTACTCCTGCTAGACCTGTAACCCAAACAGATGCAACTTTACTCATTCCAACGACAGAAGTGTTTTCTCCATAGGTTGTATTGGCTGGACCTCCAATAAGTCCCGCAAAAGTTGTGGCAAGTCCATCTCCTAGGAGGGTTCTATCTAGGCCCGGATCTTTTAATAATTTTTTTCCAATTATATTAGATAAGGCCATGTGATCTCCAATATGTTCAGCGATTGATACAATAGCAATTGGTACCATAGTAAGTACTCCTACTAGACTAAATGTATAATCTTTAAATGGTAAAACTATTTTAGGTATTGATAAATAGTCACTAGTTCCAACTATGCTAAAATCTACTAAACCTAGAATAATTGATAATATATACCCGGAAATAATTCCAAATAAGAATGGTACTACCTTACAAAAACCTTTTCCATATATAGCAACAAGTGCTGTAACCATGAATGATACAAAGGCAACTATTACACTCGGTAAAATCATAGTTTCGCCTGTTATACCAATTTCATTTATAGCATTTGGAGCTAGCGATAACCCAATAATCATTATCATAGGTCCAACAACAATCGGTGGAAGTAATCTATTAATCCACTCTTTACCAAATAATCTAACTAATAAAGAACAAAGAATATAAACTAATCCTACGGCAATTATACCGCTTGTAACTCCTGAAATACCATCTTTTAAGTACACAGCTGCTACAGGTGTAATAAAGGCGAATGAACTTCCTAAATATACCGGCGATTTTCCTTTGGTACATAATATATATATTAGAGTGCCAAATCCGCTACAGATTAAAGCAGTTGGAACAGACATTACCTCAGCGCCAGCAGCTTTATTTACTAATAAGGGAACTAATATAGTTGCTCCAAACATTGCAAGGACATGCTGCAGGGAAAGGACAATCCATTCTTTTAATGGTGGTTTATCATTGGTGTCATAGATTAGTTTATTGTTTTTCATTCTATCACCTGTTTTTATTATAGCATTTATTTATTTTTTTCTAAATATTCATTGTAAATTTTTTTAGCATTATCATAGTTTGTTATTATATGCTTATCTCCTTTATAACCATCATAATAATTATAGATACCATCTTCTTCATTTTTAAAATTAATTCCATTAATTGTAAAGTTTGTTTTAATATTACCAGTAAATTCACAATTACTTGAATATAATGATAATGTCATACCTGTGCGATGTCCTAGTGTCCTTTCAATTTCAAAACATTTATTGTTGTTAGAATTAATATAATATACTATATCTTTTGATCTTGACTTATATCTTAAAAAAATATCGTATCCCGCTATATTTTCAACATATTTAGTTGTGGAAGTAGTCGTTGTCGTTGTCATGGTCGTTGTCGTAGTTGTTGTGGTACTTGCAGAAGTTGTTGTAGTTGTTGTGGTGGTTGACCTTTCTTCTTCATAGGGATTATTATCAATCTGATATTCTTTGTTATACATGTTTTTAGAATTTATTGCCAAGATTATAGTAAATAAAAATATTAATATTAATAATACACTTTTTTCTTTATTATTCATAATTCACCTATCTTTATATATTTAGTATATCATGTTTTTGATTATATAAAAATGCTACTAAGGTAGCATTTTAAATATTCATATTATTCTTTTTAACAAAAGATAGCGTTTTAGAAAATACTGGTGAATCAGTGAATTTTGATTTATCCCATTCATACCAGATATCAAAGGCATCTTTAGCACCATTAGCTATCATTCCTTTTACTAATGGAGTATTAAATACTATGTTGGAGCCTTGGTCATCTAAACTTCTTTGGCAACCGCTATCTTGATATATTTTGGCTTGAATATCTGCTTCAAGTTTGTCACAAAGATAGGCAAATTGAGCTTCATTAGTTTCTCTAGAATCAAATTCTAATAAGAGATCATATAATTCTTCTCTTTTAAATAATGTTTCTAGGACTTTTTGCATTGCTTCGTGCTCCATATTGGCTTTTTCATCAATAGTAATATTATCAAATGGTGTAATATCGCCAATTAAAACTTCTCCTATTTCATGAATAGTTAACATTTTTAATACTTTTTCTAAATTAATATCCATATCAAATTCTGATTCTAGGGCAATAGCTAAGATACAAGTCCCATAGACATGTTCTGCTATACTTTCAATTCTTTCACTTTTAACATTCCAGTGAGTGGCATCCCATCCACTCCTTATCTTATTTTTTAGTTTTGTAGCTAGTAAATAAAAATGCATAGCATTAGATATTTTTTCTTCAGTTACCTCTTCAGGAATTACTTTTTCTATTTTGTTATTTCCCATAAATCCTCCTAAACGTTAGTAATTATTATACCTTCCTTCAAAAAAATATCAATAAATTAGATTAAAAAAATTAAAAAGACCCAATTGGTCTTTTTAACAATTATGATCATCGTCACATGTAGAATTAGTAAAGAACTCTGAGAATTTCTTTTGTTGATCGTTTATAACATCTGGTGTTAATTCATCAGTTGATTTTTCTAATTTTGAACTTCTAAGAGAAACATATTTTGTACAAACGCCTTTTTCAAAATAGAAGTGATCTCCACCGTAAATTCTTTTTTCTCCAACATTATAAGTTTTTCCTTCATATGTTATTGTATAATCTTGAGCAAAGTTTTTAACGGCATTAAGAATATTTTCATATCCAGCTAATGCTTCTTGAGTTTTAACTATTTTAGCCTTTTTTCCATCCATTTGAACTTCATAAATATCTCTTAGGGTTTCATTATGATTATCGTCCCAAAAATCAATATAATAAATGTCTTTTATACCGTATGATATAGCTACATCAATCATTTTTTCAAGACCTGAACGGCACCAAGGGCATAAAGGATCTCCTACATATAGATAGAAAGTTTCTCCATTTTGAATTTTTTCAACTATGTCCTTTGCTTCAACTTTAACATATGGATTATCTTTTTTGATATTTAGTGTACGATATTTAATATCGTCTCGCATTACTCTATCATTAACACTTTCATATTCTTCTTTAAATTCCAATGCACTTTTTCTAGTTCTGGTACAACCACTTAACATGAAAATTGATAATGTAATAACAAATATTGTTAATAATTTTTTCATTTTACTTCCTCTTTTCTGATTCTATCATAGCACTGATAGTTTTAATAATCTATAAAATATAGGTTGAAAAAACTCAACTTTAAGTTGAGTTATATCCAGTTTTTAATTTGAGCTTTACTATTTTTTACAGTTGAACCATTTATAGCAAGCCCTTGTTTTATTTCAGCTCCATGACAAATTCTTTGAAGCTGACTTGGTACGCTTGATAAACCAGACCCTTCATGGGTTGTGAATGGTCTTATTATTTTCCCTGTGAAGTCATGACCTTCTAATGCTGTAAATAATTCTTCAGGCATTCCACCCCAGTATATTGGTGAGCCAATATAAATTACTTCATACTCGGATATATCAGGAATATTTTCCTTAATAGGAGCATTATGGTTTTTTGTCCTTTCTTTAGCTTCCTCGATACAAGTCATATAATCTTTAGCATATGGAATTAATGGTTCTACTTTAACTAAATCAGCCCCAGTTATTTCCTTAATATACTCAGCTGCTATTTCAGTATTTCCTTTGTCAATATATTTCATCGAACCACCAAAATAATTTTCATCAGCACGACTAAAATATATAATTATACTTTTTTTATCTTTCATTTGTGGTTATTCCTTTCATAATAAAATTAAATGATAATGATATTAGAAGTATGATGGATAAGTATTCTAGTATATGGATAATAATAAATTTATCACTATTCATAAAACCATAAGTACCTACTAGATGACTAATAAGTTCTACATCAATAATGGAGTAAATACCAAATGTAAAAATTATTATAAATATAAAAACTTTTAATAGTTTGCTTTTTATAGTATTTGATAATTTACCAAACATAGCATTAAAATTAATACCTAAGTGAAGTCCTAAAATTATTAGGCATATATAAGAGACTATCTTATGTAACTTATTAATATCTAACTCATGAAGATTTAAAAATGGTAATAATTCTTGAGATGATAATAAACCTAAAATAATTGTTAATAAAAAGGTAATTATAAACATTATATTTATTATTAGAATTATAATTCTTTTAAGATTATATGAACCTTGAGAAATATTTTTAATGTAGTTTAGATTTAATACTATATGAATAATAACTAATAGGGCTAGTATTATACCCATTATTTCATGAAGTAAAGCTCCAGTGTAGACTCTAGAAAACTCTAAAATCATTAAAATAAACATTAAAATATCAACTGTTAGTTTCTTTTTCATTTTAATATCCAAGTTCTTTTAACCAATTTATAGTATCTGTTTTACCATTATCAGTTCTTGCTTTTTGACCAGTTAAGGCTAAACCGTTTGTATTAACATTTGAATTGGATAATTTAGCTTTAATAGAATTATAGGTCCCAGATGATCCACTACCTTCATGAGTGTTAAATGGAATAATTGTTTTTCCACTTAAATCATATTCTTCCATAAAAGTATAAACTATCATTGGCATGTCTCCCCACCATATTGGATAACCTAAAAATATTGTGTCATATGATGAGATATTATCTATCTTATTTTTAATTGCTGGTCTTGCTTTTTCATTTCTTTCTTTAGTCGCTACTTTTAAACATTCATCATAACTATTAGGATATGGATTAGTAGGAACTATTTCAAAAGAATCTGCATTTAAATATTCCTTAATGTAAGATGCCATAATTGCAGTATTTCCTACATCAACGTTACCAACATTGTAGTTTTCTCCAGTTCTTGAAAAATATACAATTAGAATTTTATTATTGGAATTAGTTTCATTGGATGGTGTGCTATTTAAAATATCATTCGCTTTTTTATCCGTTTCTGAATTAGATTCCTTCTTACCACAACCTGTAACTAAAAAAAGCAGACTAATTATAAGAAGTGAGTATATAATATATTTTTTCATTTTATTCCTCCTAGAATAATAATAACAAAAAATATCATAATATTTCAAATGAATATTATGATACTCTAATTTTAAATGTATACCAAGTAGTGCCCCGATTAGAAATAGTGTCAAGTTTAATAATATATTCACCATTTATATATGGCAATGTAAAGTTTTTACTATCATGTTCAATATCTATTTTTACTTCTTCGCCAGTTAGTTTATAAATACTAATTCTGGTGAGGTTGATACTTTCTGAGTCAATGGCTATTATATCACCTACTTTACCAGATAAAACATTTTGGTAAGTCATATCTGTTGGTGGTATACCAAGTGCACATTCACTTGCTGATAAATCTTCCTTAATATCAGTAATACAATATGAACCAATATTAGTTAAAACTCTTTCTTGTTTATTAATAACCCATAGGTTATATGGTTTAGGATTTAATACATTTACCTCCCAAGTAAAAAACCATAGACCGAACCTTATCTGCTGACTATGATTTAAAGGTTCAAAAGGGGAAATGCTGGAATACTT
>CACXGV010000028.1 GCA_902767375.1 uncultured Erysipelotrichaceae bacterium | reverse complement strand
TTCTCTTCAACTGGAATAACTTCCTTAACTACATCTTTAAGTGTATCTTTAAGAACATTTACTGCTTCCTCTTTAAGCTTATCTTTACCTTCAATCTTAAATAATGATATCAATTTATCTTTAAACTTAATACCTAATCCCATAACCAATAAACCTCCTAAAATTATGAATATATAACTTCTATAACTGTCATGTTTAATTTTAATATTTAATTTATATACTACTTTTTCTTCATTTTCAGCAGTTACTTCAATCCTAATAACGCTGCCTTCTTTTAAATCTTTATTCCCACTAATAGTATATCTACTAGTATCTGCTTCTAGTATTGGAGTTATTTCTAATGAACTAACATCATCATTAATATACAATGTATAATTTTTAACTCTTTTACTAAAATCTAATTTATAATCTTTTATAAGTAATGTCTTAATAAAATTATTACTAGATTTTCCTGCTATTGGTTTAACAACATTTAATATATAAGTATATTGATTACCATCATCATCTTCTACTTTAATTAAGATTAAATTATTACCAGATAAAAGATTTACTTTTTGTTCACCATATCCTTTAACAAATTTAAATCCTTCACTTAAAGTAGGTTTAATATCTAAACTTTTAGTATTACCATCAACTTCAACACTATATTCAGCTACTTCAGAATTAAAACTTACAAGTAATGTATTATTACGATCATTTTTAATATTTAAAGATTCTAATCCCTTAACTAAATTATTCTCATTTCTATTTAAATATAATACATATACTTTAGAAGCACCATCTTCACTTACAACAGTTATAGGAACTACAAAATTATTAGCCTTTGCATTTAATTTAATATCTCCAACACCATCTATAGTAGCAAACTCATTATTACTTTCAGCCTCTATTTTTATTTCTGATTTATCACCAATTATAACATTATACTTAGTAGTATTTTTGTTAAAACCAGTGATTTCTTTACCATCAATCATTATACTTTTTAAAGTATTATCAGATGATACTATTTTTAAAGTTTGATTAACTGGATTTAAATTCAAGGTTTTAATTTCCTCATCTAAAGTATTTTCTAAAACCACATTATCTAATGATAAATCTTCTCTACCATCTTTAACAGCTTTAATTAATAAAATACCAAATTCTTGTAAATCACTTTGAATTGAATCAGATACAGCAGTTATTCTGCCCTTATCATCTTTTTCAATTTTCCATCTATTTCCATAATTAGATCTTACATCTACTACTTGAATTCCTTCCATATTTAAGATATCAAAACTAATTCTATTATAATAAAAAGCTGCATTAGTAGTAACTCTACAAATAATTTGCTCATTAACATTTATTTTATCTACTTTATCACACTCTAAAGAAATCGAATCTTCGACCTTCTTTTTTTCTGTATCTTTAGCTGCAAATACACTCACCGGAAAAAGAATTAAACAAATAAAAACTAAAACCTTTTTCATAAGCCCCTCACTAATAATAAATTATATCATAAAAAAATAAGGTTTATAACCCTATTTATATTGAAATGTAAATTTTGTTGATTTATCTTTCCCATAAATAATTAATTTATTATTTGCTTCAACTACAATATCGTTATATGATCCTGTATCATCTATCTCACCTTCAGGATTTACATAATAAACTATTTTATTAGATTTTAACTTTAACATTGACCTTTCAATATCTCTAACACTAAGCTCTAGTTCACAATTTTCATCCTCTTTAAAAACTAATAGTTTATCATTTAAATACAAGTCATATTTCTCATTTTTACCATCACAATTAATATATAACCTTTTAGTATCTTCTATAGGATTTATCTCCATAAATACATATATTAAAGAGGCTGCAATTCCTCCAACTAATAATACAAATATAATAATAGGAAATATTTTTTTCATATTAATTACCTCTTTACTATAAAGATTATATCATAAATAATTAGAATTATAAATTAAGAATTTGTCCTGGATAAATTTTATTAGGATTCTTAATAATATCCTTATTCTTTTCATATAATTCTTGCCATGTCATATTATACTTTTTGGCTATCTTAGTTAAATTATCACCTTTTTTAACCACATATGTATCATCTATGACATATTTTAACCATTTAGATTCGACCCAATTTGTCCATTTTCTCTGTTTTAATTTTGATAAACAAACTCCACCATACTTTTTCTTACTTATTCTTTTATTAGAAGTACATTCAATAACTAGCCCTTTACCAACATATACGCCACAGTGGCCCTTCATATATAATAATATTCCTGGTATTTCTGGCAAGTCTTTAATCTTGCCTTTCTTTTTAGCATTACCTAATGTAATTCCATAAGCATCTTTGTCATACTTTTTCATATATTTAACTTTCTTTATTCCATAATCACTCATCCAATAAGATTTAATTAAACCAGCACAATCATATGAATAATAATCTTTACCTACTAAAGATTTTAAATATTTAACTTTTTTAGCATCATAATGTGAAGGATACTGTTTTTTCTTTTGATTTATTAGTTTATTAGTTACTTCCTTGCCATAACCTCCCCACATATATACAGTCTTTTTATTTAAACAATCATATAAATAATCAACAAAATCATTATTTGTTCTTATAAAATCATCTCCCCCACTAATATATTGTATTCATATCTAATTTATATGATTGTTTATTAACCCATAAAATGATATAATTTTAAAGAATAATGAGGTAAATTATGAAGAAGTTTAATAAGAAAGATTATTTATATATGAGTATCTTTATAATATTTGTATTAGGTTATGTAGCCTTCTTATATTCTAAAGGATATTTATTTGGTTCTAGAATTGACTGGGCTAATCAACATACTATCATTCCAGAATATTTTCGTAACCTTTTTTATTCTAATGGTAAAATATTCCCATCTTTAGCAATTAATCTAGGTATGGGTCAAAATATTTATAATTTTTCTTACTATGGTTTATATAGTCCTATAATTCTATTATCTTACTTAGTACCATTTATTCCAATGCACTATTACATTCCTATTGCATCTATTATATCTTTACTAGTTAGTATCATCATGTATTATACTTGGATTAAAAATAAATATAACTCTAATATAGCATTTATTACTTCCCTAATATTCTTATTAAATTCAACATTTATATATCATTTCCATCGTCATATAATGTTTGTGATTTATATGCCCTTTGTTATAGGTGCTTTAAAAAGTATAGATCTTTATTTAAAAGAAAAAAGGCCAATCTCATTAATAACCTATACCATTCTTTTAATCTTTACTAGTTATTATTTTAGTGTCCCTGGTATTATCGTTATTGGTATATATACTATCTTCAAATTACTAGAACATAAAAGATTTTCTTATAAATCATTATTTAAAGTTGTCTTCTATGTATCAATTGCTATCTTAATATCTGGAATCTTATTAATACCAACTATTAGTGCTTTGTTAAATGGTCGTATGCCAACCTTAACTAGTTCAATGCCATTTATAGATTTAATTAATCCAAGAAATAATATTGATTACACATTCTATTATTCCTATTACTCATGGGGACTTACATTTATTTTTATTTTAGCTATTATTAATGGATTTTTAACTAAAAAGAAAAACTATATCTTCTTAAGTTTAATACTATCATTAATAATTATTTTTCCTATTAATAGTTATATTTTAAACGGTTTAATGTATATTGATGGAAAGTGCTTCTTACCATTTCTACCTCTAGCCCTTTTAAATGTATCAGAATATATAAATAATTTAACAAACAAAAAAATAGATTTAATAAATGTAGTTAAATATGCATCAATTACAGCATGCATCTTAATCTTAATATCAATTGGTAAACCAACAGTTTATTTACTAACTATTGATACTATTATTTCCTTATTACTCTTAATGGTATCTCATAAATTAAAAAATAAATACTTAATCTTTATTCCTACTATTATTATTTCTTTAATATCATTTTCTATAAGTGCTAAAAATGAAACTTATTTTAAAATATCTGATTTAAACTCTATTAATAATCCTGCCTATTATGAACTTGCTGATATTAAAGATGAAAATAACTTATATCGTATTTCTTTTGAAGATCATAAAATAGATACCCCTAACAAAGTTTATAATATTAATAATTTATTAACTACTATGTATTCATCATCGTCTAATAAAAATTATTTTAGTTTTGTTAGAGATACATTTCAAAATGAAATAATTAATCGTGATAATACTACTATTACTAGCCCAAATAATATTTTATTTGACTTATATAGTTCCACTAAATATCTTGTAACAAAAAGTGATGCTCCAATCGGATATAAAAAATTAAAAACTATTGATGACATTACTTTATACGAAAATAATGATGTTTTACCATTAGGTTATGCTAGTAGTAACATCATGAGCAAAAGAGAATTTGATACTTTAGAATATCCATATACAATAGATGCCTTATTAAATTACACTATTGTAGATACTTCCACCAATAATGTTTATACTTCAAATATTGAAAAATATGAAGCAGATTTTACCGTTACTGATATTGAAAACTTAGAATATACTAAAGAAGATGACCATTATATTATTTCTGCAGGTCCTAATGCATCCCTAAAAGTATTCATGAATAAACCTGTTATTAATAAAGTCTTAATATTAAAGTTCAATATGAATAAGAGCAAAGAAGGATTTGCATGTAGCAGTAATATTACTATTAATGGTATTACTAATGCCCTATCTTGCTCTAACTGGAAATACCATAATAATAACTATACTTTTGAATATGTCTTATCTTCTAATAGCAAATTTAATTCATTCGATATATCCTTTACAGAAGGAAACTTTGATATTTCCAATATTGAATTATATGCTATTAACTATAGTGCTTTAAGAAGCATCAATAAGAGAATAGATCCATTAATAATTGATCAAATTAATAGTACAAATGATAAAATAATTGCAACTATAAATGCTTCAAAAGATGGTTATGTCAAAACAACTATTCCTTATGAAAAATATGCCTTTAAAATATATGTCGATGGTGAACTAGTTAATAATAAAATAATCGATAATACCTTTATAGGTTTTGAAATAACCAAAGGTACTCATAACATTGAAATAACTTATACATCTCCTTATTTAAGACAAGGTATTATTTGTTCATTAATTGGACTACTATTCTTAATACTAATAATAATATATAAATATACCAAAAAAGAAGTCGACAAATATATTAAAAAAGGTTCTAAATTCCTAAAAAAGATATATAAAAAGATTATTAAATATTTAAAAAATAATAAAGGATATGTTCTTCTATTCATATCATTATTTATACTAGATTTATCTCTTAGAATCTTCTATAATCGTCAAGTTAATTATTATCATTGGTATTATCTAGTACCTAATCTATTTACTATTAACTGGATAATATTAATCTTATTCTTAACTAAAACATTCTCTAATCGCATTGGTAAAACTTTATATTTAATATATTATATATTTACTTATATTATGTTTATTGTTCACGCAGTATATTTTTCTTACTTTAATACTTTCTTTGATTATAGTGTACTAAGTGTTGCTGGTGAAGGTGCTGATTACTTTGATAGTGTTATTCCAAATATAAAACTATGGATTGTTGTAGTATCTATCTTAAGTATTACATTAACTGTTCTTGGAATAAAAAGAATTAAACATAAACCTAAATTCAACATTAAAAGATTAATAATAATTATTATCTTTATCATAATTGAACTTATCTTACCACCTCTTCTTGGTAGTAAAAGAAAAGAAGTAGAATGGGATGATTGGCGTAATGCCAGACAAATCTATACCTCATTTAATGACAATAATAAATCAATGATGGTATCTGGTCTTTTAGAATATAACGTAAGAAACTTTATCATAAATTATTTACAAGATAACAATGCTGTAACAGAAGAAGAACTAAAAGTTATTGAAGAAAACTTTGCTGATGCTACCATCAGTACTCCAAATAAATATACTGGCTTATTTAGTGGTAAAAACTTAATTCTTATTCAGCTTGAAAGTATTGATGACTTTTTAGTAAATAAAAATATTATGCCTGAATTATATCGCATATCTAAAAACTCAATTAACTTTACTGAACATTATTCATTTACTGCTGGTGGAGGTTCTACTTTTAACTCAGAATATATGGTAAATACTGGTTATTCATCAGCCTACAATTATAATCAAAGTGCTTACATCTTTAGTAAAAATACCTATACTTATTCACTACCAAATATCTTTAAAGAGGCTGGTTATACAATTAATGCTTTCCATATGAATTCTGCTGAATACTATTCACGTGGAGTTAACTACAAAGCCTTTGGTTATGATTCATATAATGGTTTAAAAGATCAAAACATTTATAAAAATTTAGAATATTGGCTAGATACTGAACTAGTAAAAAATGAAACATTTAATAAATTAATGTTTAATGAAGAAAAACCTTTTGTTTCATATATCATTACTTATTCAGCCCATATGCCATTTAAAACTACTAAAGGAACTTGTTCTTTATTAACTAAAGAACAAGGCTTAACTGAATTAGAATGTTTAAAAATTCAAGCCAAAGAAACTGATGATTTTATTAAATTATTAATTCAAAATTTAAAAGAAAAGAATCTTTATGACAATACAGTAATAGTTTTATTTTCAGATCATTATGTATATTCTCTAGAAGATAAAACCATCTTAGATAAATATAAACAAACAGCTAATAATCTAATAAATCATACTCCATTTATGATCTATGATGGCAATCATAAATTAACTGTTACAGCTGCTAATTCACAATTAGATATTTTACCAACCATTCTTAACTTATTTGGTATGGAATATACCCCAAATAACTATATTGGAAGAGATATTTTAGATTCAAAATATGACCCAATTGTCTTCTTCCCAGATGGTTCTTGGTATAATGGTTCTACTTATGTAGCTAACGGAGAATACCAATTTGGTAAAAAAATATCAAATGAAAAATTAGAAAAATACAACTTAATTGTAAAAAGAAAAATGCTTCTAAATGATGGAGTAATTAAATCAGATTATTTCAAAAAGTAAGCTTAGCTTACTTTTTTATTTATAAATTAAGAATAATGTTGTATAATGTAGAATAAGGGTGATAGTGTGAAAAAGACAAAGTTTTCAAACTTATTTAAAAAACTCAAAAAAACTAAACCAGCCCTTAGAATATTATTTCTTATAAGTTCTATTACCTACCTAGTAAGTAATATCTTTTTAACTAGAGGATTAACTCTATTACAAGACGTCGAAAACTTATTAAGAATCTTTATAATAATAACAATATTTTTATATTATATATTCTATTTAATTGGTGGATTAGTATTCTTAATAACTAAAAAAAGTAAAGTTTTAGCTTTTTTAATTGTAGTTACATTTGTTTTTTGTGGGATAAATTTCTTTGCTTATTATCATATTAATAAAACTTATAATATTTTAGATAATACATCCAAAGAAAAAGTAATATATACAACTAATTTAATAAAATTAAAAGAGTTTAACGAAGAAATAAAAACTGTAGGTATTATATCTAACGAAAAAGATGTTGAAGGATATATCCTTCCTCAAGAATATATGGTTCAACATAATACTAAATATAAATTAGTAACTTATGATTTAGATACTGATTTACTAAACGCATTATATGATAAAGAAGTAGATGCTATCTTTATAACAGCTAACTATGCCGTTAAATTTGATGAAGAGGAAAGATTTCAAAATATAACAGAAGATACTATCGTAGTTGCAACCTATAGTAAAAAATTAGACAATCAAGATACCGTAGTATCCACTGGCAAAGAAGTAACTGAACCATTTACAGTCCTACTTTTAGGAGTAGATTCCCACTATGACGGACTTGCAAACAATGCAGCCTTTAATGGTGACTCAATCATGCTAATTACATTTAATCCTAAAACCTTATCTGCAACAATCTTTAGTATTCCAAGAGATACTTATGTTCCAATCGCATGTAACAATAATAAAAGTTATAAAATAAACTCTGCTGCAGGATATGGAACCAAATGCGTTATTGATACTATTCAAAATTTAGTTGATATTCCTATTGATTATTACGTTAAAATAAATTTTAAAGGGGTAGTTGCTTTAGTAGATGCTTTAGGTGGGATTGATGTTGATACTGAAAAACCAGACTTTAATAAAAATGGCCGCCATACTTGTGATGGAATGATTTGTGAACAAAACTCTAACCGTGACTGGGGAGATGGCATTACCGTTTATATACCTGTAGGTGAAGGAACTCACTTAAATGGTGAACAAGCCCTAGCATATTCAAGAAATAGACATCAATGGGCTATATCAGACTTTAAACGTATCGAACATCAGCAAGCAGTTGTAACCGCTATCGCTAATAAAGCTAAAAATATTCGTGACATTTCTACTTTCTATAAAGTATTAAATGCAATTACAAATAATATAGATACCAACATGGATACTAAACAAATGCTAAACTTCTATAATGTTGGAAAAACTGCTTTATTAAATAATAACCTAGGAGAAAATGAATTTATTAATATTCAAAGAACTGCTTTAGCAGGTTATGATTTATCAGTATATAATGGCCGAGCTATCGCATATACATATCAGTATTATGAAGATTCTTTAAATGAAATAATTAAAGCTATGAAAGAGAATCTAGAAATAACTAAACCAGAATTAATTAAAGAATTTAACTTTTCGGTTAATACAGAATATACGGTTCCAGTTATAGGTAAAGTATTCTCAAGTGTAAAAAGAAATGAAACATTACCAGACTTTGAAGGTAAAACTATTCAATATGTTGAATCATGGGCTAGTGAAAGAAATATTACCATTAATAAATCATATGAAGAAGATTCTTCATGTACTAATAATACAATCATAGAGCAAGATATTCATAATGGTACTTTAGTAACAAATATTTCATCACTAAATGTAACTGTATGTAAAAACATTCCTAAAATAGATGAGCCAAAGGTAACTAATAAAGAAGAAGAACAAAATAATGAACCAAATATAGAGCCAACACCTACACCAACACCTAATGAAGAACCAAAACCAGAACCAAACACTGAACCTGAAACTGGTGAAGAATCTGGAGAAGAAAATAATAATGAATAAAAAAGAAGAAAGATTAATCTTTCTTCTTTTTATTACTTAAGTTTCTAACATCATGACACAAACCTAAGAATAACATCATAAGTTCATAAGATATTCTTAAACCTAAATTACCGCCTATTAGTAATACTAAAAATTGCCACTTGCCAATAAAACTAAATGATAATAAAGTAATAGCTAATACTGAAATGATATATAGTATTCTAAATAAATCATCAATAACAAAATATCTAAAATGTACTAAATCATAAAGAACTGCCATTACCCCTTTATACTTTCCTTCATTCTTTTGGTTGAAAATTGTAAAATATAAAACAATTCCTCCTACCACAGCAAGTACAAGAGCAATAATAGTCCATATAATTTGACCACTAATTGCATTAGTTGCTCTAGCTACATTAGTTTGATTACTAAAATAATTTGGATCGTAATAATTCATTTGTACCTTCCTTTCATATTAATAATACCACAAAAGAAATTATCTTGGTACAATAAGTTCATCTCCAATAGATAATAAATTACTAGTTAAATTATTTAAAGACTTTATTGCACTAACAGTAGTACTATATTTTCTAGCAATACTCCATAAAGTATCTCCTTTAACTACCTTATGAACTACTTTATCTATATTACCTTCTCCCATAATTGGAATTAATAAAGAAGAACCTATACTTAAAATATCACTTTCTAAATTATTTAGCTTTTTAAGTTCATCAATAGAAGTATTAAACATCTTACTTATGCCATATAAAGTATCCCCTTTTTTAACCATATATACATTATTATTAGAATCATTACTTACCTTTAGTACCTCTCCAATAGATATATTATTACTAGTTAAATTATTTATCATTTTAAGCTCATCTACACTCAAATTAAACTTTTTACTAATACTATAAAGGGTATCTCCCTTTTTAACCACATAAGTCCCTATATTATTATTTAAAGGTACATATTTATATCCAGCATACTCACATACAGCTTTAATAACTGCTTCAGCATAATCTTTATAATTGCTTTGGATTTTAACCAAATCCTTAGCATTATCAATAAAACCATACTCAACTATTAAGGTTTCATTATTAGGAGTATTTCTCATAATATAGTAATAATCTTTACTAGAATTACTAGGAAGTCTTTTTTGATAAACTTTTCTTCCCTTTTGACCAGCATCCTCTAATGCCTTTAAAATCATATTTGCAAGCATCCCATTATTTCTTAATGCATATATAACCTCAGCGCCTTCGCCACCACCAGCATTAATATGATTAGAAATAACTATAACATCGCTACCATTACCGTATTTATTCAATATTTCCCTAGGTCTAACATCTGGCGATAAAGTAATATCACTATCTCTTGTAATAGATACCGGAACTCCTAATTCTTTAAACCTATCATACATATACTTACTAATCATTAAAGTTAAATCTTTTTCTTTAACATTATTACTAACAGCTCCACTATCAACTCCACCATGACCTGGATCAATCACTATTTTTTTAGCCATATAACCACCTATATTAGCATATGAAAAAAACACCATTTGGTGCTTTATTATTAATCATTATTAAACATACTTAAAACAGTATTCCCACTGTCTGATGATGGTTTAGGTAAATAAGGAATCAAACTATTAGCAAGTCTTGCAAGAGGCATAGTTTGTACTAAAACCTTACCAGGTCCAGTAATAACTGTATTAAATAACCCTTCTCCACCTAAGAAAATATTCTTAACTCCTTTAACAGTTTGAATATCAATTTGACATGTTTCATCCATCGATACTAAATATCCTGTACTTAATATTTTAGTTTCTCCTTCAGCAAGTTCAAATTCAACACTAGAACCATCTACTTCTAAGAACACCGTTCCTTCTCCGGTAATCTTTTGCATAATAAAACCTTCTCCACCAAATAATCCAGCGCCTAATTTTTTGTTGAAAAACACAGACATTTCCACATTACCATAAGAAGCTAAAAAAGCTGATTTTTGACAAATAATACTTTGTCCACCAGTTAGTTTAACCGCCATAATAGAGCCCGGAACACATGTTCCAAAAGTTATTTTAGCTCCATTTTCATTAGCTGTATAAATATTTTGAAACAAATGCTCACGCGTAAACAATCTTCCTACTACCTTTCCTAATCCTCCGTTAGAAGAAGTATCCATTGAAATGCTTGAATCCATCCAACACATAGATCCACTTTGCGTAATCATTTTTTCTCCCTTATCTAGAACGCATTCCACAATTGGAAAACTTCCACCTTTAATCTCGTACTTCATAGTCCATCTCCTTAATTTTATCTTAACATAAGAATTATTTTATATATAAAAAATTTACTCTACTAAACATCTAATTTACAAAAAAAGACACTAAGTGTCTTTTTATTTTAATATTAAATTTTCAATATTAATATCTTCTTTAGTAATTGTCTTAAGAATATCTTTACGTTTTTTATCCTTAACATTAGAAGCATGTTTAATAACTGTTTTCTCATAAATATTACGAACAAATCTGGCATTACCAAAGTTCTTCATATTTCTGTTTTCATCAATTACTTCTCTTAAATAATCAATAGCTTCATCTTTAACAATAAATCCAGCCTTAACTGCCATTCCCTTAAAGATTTCAATTAACTCATCAGTTGTATAATCATCAAATTGTAAAGTATATCCTATTCTAGATGCTATACCTGAATTACTATTTAAGAAAGCTTGCATTTCCTTATTGTATCCTGCAAAGATAACGACTAATCTATCACGATAATCCTCCATTGCTTTAATTAAAGTGGCAATAGCTTCATCATTATATCCATTATCATTAGTAACCGCTAAAGCATATGCTTCATCAATAAATAAAACGCCGTTCATTGCTTTTTCTATTACCGCATTAGTCTTAGGAGCAGTTTGACCAACATACTCTGCAACTAAATCTTTAACTGATACCTCAATTAGTTTATTCTCTTTAATATAATGTAAATTATATAAAATGTCACTAATTAATCTTGCAATAGTTGTCTTACCAGTACCAGGATTTCCTAAAAATACCATATGAAGATTAATATCTTTAATCTTTAAACTATCTCCTGCTTTTTCTTTTAACTTAATAACATCAACAAGCTCATAAAGAACCTTTTTAACCTTCTCTAAGCCTACTAATTCATTAAGACTACTAAATACCTCATCCATAGACTTTTCCTCTTGTAAACGAGGTAATTCCTTATTAAAAGATATATATTTAACTAAACTTTGCTCATAACTAACAAAATCAATATCTTTATTATAAGTAGCACTAATATAATCAAGTAGTCCTACCTTCAAATCATCATCTATATTCACTTTCCCAAGAACACTATTATAAATATCTTGAACATCAGGATTAACTCCCTCAATATTAAATATAAAATAATTATTTCTTAAATCTTCTCTACCAATAAAGAAATTATCTACATCAGCACTAGTACCACTAACAATCGTAACTTGTTTTTCATCTAACTTAAAGAACTCCTTTAAATCATAAATATACTCATCAATTAACTTTTGTTCTTGAAGTGCAAGTCCATTTAAACTATGCATTAAAACAAGTCCATAATCCTTAAAATTAATATTCTTTTCTAACTTATATAAAGATAACTCTAACTTTTTATTACTAATATAATTATAGGAACTACCTATCTCTAATAATAAATTAACAATCTTATCTCTTAAATCATTATTATTAACCTTCAAAGAAATTCTAAAAGGAATATAATTAACTTCTTCTTTCTCATGATATTTCTTCATATAATTAACAATCTTCTTTAAAAGATTTTTAGACTCATCAGTAATATATAAATTATCAATATCTAGAAATAAAGAAGCAATTTTATCTTCATTTAATGCTTCTTCATCCTCTTTAACTTCAATTTTAGGTACTACAGTCTCATCAAAAAAATCTTTATAAATATCTTTTAAATAATCCTTAGTATTCATAAAACCA
>CACXGV010000027.1 GCA_902767375.1 uncultured Erysipelotrichaceae bacterium | reverse complement strand
TTTAATAGCCCCTGCCGGACAATTAATCACCGCAGTTAATGCTTCTTCTACATCACCTTGACTAATATCAGGTCTTACTTTAGGTTTACCATCTTCTCCTATTTCAAAGACTTGATAGCAAACTTTTTTACAAGTAAAACAGCCAATACATTTACTATAATCAATTACTATTTTATTCATAATACTTCTCCTAAATATAATTTTAACATATAATTATGATATACTATAAATAATATTGGAGGAAGTTATGAGTAATGAAGAAAAAATCATTGAATTAACTAAAAGAATTGAAGTTTTAGAAGCAGCCGAAAATAAAAGAATAAAAAAAAGAAGGATTAAAATAGCTTATGAAATAACTAAAATAATCCTTCTTTTAAATATCCTATTAGCAGGTTATATATATATTAACATTAAAGTTATTAAACCATATAAAGATGCTACTAATAAGATTAACGAAAAGATTAATAATGTTCAAAATTTCTTTTCAGATCAAACTGATAAAGTTAAAAATTGGTTCAATTAATACAATCCCCATTCTGCAAACTTTTCGAACCCACCAATAGACTTTATATAGCTTCTTGCTTCTTCAACAATTTGTGAATATGGCACGCCATCAACGTATTCATCACCAATTGCGCAAGATATTTTAACTTCATGCCCAGTATCTTGGGCTTTTTTAAATACATAAATATTTATTGATACATCCGCCTTAGATAAATCCTTACCATGAAGTCCCCCACCAGTAACCGACTCAGCCATATCAGAACCCAGTTTTCGATTAGTTGCTCCACTATCAGTATCCGTTCCGCCAGTCCATTCACCAAGTGGGTTAATAATTGCATCAGGATACTCTATTAAAAGTTTAGATGTTGGAGCATTACTTTGACAAATAATTAACTTATCACCATCTAAAATATACTTGCCATCAAAAGGGTACTTGCTATAAATATCTCTTGCTATTTTTGATAATTTAATGTCTTCTTCTTTTAGAGGAACACCTTTAAAAATACCATTATCTCCGCATCTGATCATACCAACTTGATTATTAGCAAGATGCTCATCTTGCTTAACAGCAAGTAAATCTAAAGTTACATTTCCGGCAATTCTTTTAACAATAGAACCTATCTCTTCGTTGTTGAAAACTTCTGAAGTTTCCACAATAATATGACAAATACCATGCCCAATTAATACTTCTACTGCAATTTTAGGATTTTCATTTTTATTATATGCTAAATCTACAATAGCTCCAGCAATTCTATCCGCAATCTTATCAGGATGAGATGGATTAACCTTTTCAATCATAATTTCTCCTTTCTAACATCCTATAAAAAAATACCTAAGATAACTCTTAAGTATTTGTTATCTTATCATTCTAGCTTTACCACCTAATTTAATAGGTTGGTGTGATATCACAGGGCTAGTCCCTCCATCACTCTTTATAAGATGTAAATAAATTATATCATTAACTATTAATGATTTCAATAATCATTTCACCATGAGTTTTAACTCTAATAGGTTTTAAAATATTAAGTGCTTTTAATTCGTCAATAGTTTTAGGTCTATACTTAACTAACTTTTCCAGTTCTTCATTATTAAACACATACCATAATTTGATATTCATATCTTTAGCTCTTTTCACCCTAAAATCTTTTAATCTTGAAGTTAAATCCTCATCACTTAATTTACCAAAATATTTATTTTTATAATATGAGTAATAATCAGTATTATCTTCAATTGAATTATTTAAAAATGTTTTAGCCCAGTTTTCAGTATCTTTCATACTAGACCACTCCGATTTATCACTGTTATTTAAATCACTTTCTATCTTACTAATTAATCTATCAGATTTTATAACTTTATCTTTAATATCACTAGGAGCGTACTTAAGCTTTAAAATAGTTTCATCATTAGCTGCTACTACCAACACTCTATGAATATCTTTAAAACTGTCTTCATTAAAAATTCTTAATATACTATTAAATATCTTATTCTTACTTAAAGAGTTATTCCATATTTTTTTATAAACATCCCTTTGTGCTTCTACTTGCCTTAAAGGAGAATACATTCCTTTTTTTACAGTCTTTCCATTATAAGTAAATTCTCTAATAAAGTCTCCTTGATCATTAACAGTAATATTTCCAATTAAATTTTTACATTCAATAAAATAACAATAACATCTTGTTACAACTACAAAATCAATTTGAGCCTTTAGTCCCTCATATTCAATATTTATATCTCTTAAAACAAATAATCCTAAATTGGATTTTTCTAATTGATAAGCTATACTATTTTCTCCATATAGACCTTTTTTAACCATATAAAATTCTTCTAGTAATTCTTTATTATTAGGATACTCTTTATTTAGTCTATCTAAAGCCTCATATTTTTTTTGCAAACTAGATGTATTTTTCAAAAAAATTGTTTCCTTAACATTACTAAAAATAGCCATACAAACCTCATTAATCTTAAAAAGATAGAAACTCTCTATCTTAATATCATAACAATATATGATGTTATAAATACTACTATATTACTAAGCAAATTTACTGTATTATTATCCATAAAAGCAAAACCTTTAATTAGTTTAGTTTTATGATTACAGTGATTTTGTTCTTCTACTATTTTACGACATTTAGAACATTTAAATTTACCTTGTAAATAAGCCCCCATAACACTATCAATATAGGACCCAAATGCACTCATAATTATAATTATTAAATATTCATAAGCCCAACCGCCGCCTAAATAATGAATGCCACCTATAATTATACCGCCAACAACTGAAGCAGAAAGACCTAGAGATGAAATCGCTCCTGATTCACCCTTTTTCATCTTCCTAAATGTTAATGGATCAATATTTTTTCCCTTAGCAAGTGATCCAATAGATGAAGCAAGAGTGTCAGCTAGACTTCCACCTATAACTGAATAAAACATAACCAAAAACATATCATTTTGTTTTATATAATACAAAACGCTGCACAAAGTACAAGTCAAAACATTACTAAACATTTGATATATAGTACGTTTTTCATCTTTATCTTTTTTCTTTAAATGGTCAGATATAATAGTCAATATAAATGTTGTAGCAAGAGCAAAAAAAGGGTACAATCCACCACAAAAAGTAATAACAATACCCATTAGCCAAGCAGCTAACAATCCCGGTAATGTCATTTTGTTTTTATAAAGCGCAAATAACGCAAGTAACGATGGTAGTAGTACCGCTAAATACATTTATATCACTCCTAATATCCAACTAACTAATGCAACCCCTATCGGAAGAGTTAAATTATCTAACCCTTTCTTTCCAAATAATTCTAAAATTAAACTGCAACCTGAAATAATAATTATCTTCCCAATATGCAAATCTAATCCAAACAATATATTAAATACTATTACTACTATTAAAGATACCACGAAAACAGTTAAAGAACCAGTTAAAGTTTTATCTTTATATATTTTTTTACTTTTAATTAAGCCTGCAAATATTGGTGCAAGTCCATCGCCTAATCCCATTACCATTAACCCTATTCCAAAATAAGGATAAAAATCCGGTTTAAAATAGCTAATTAACGCTAGGATAAATACACTAATAGCATAATATATTGTCCCAGGGCTTTTCTCTTCCTCCATTGATTTAACCAATTCTTTTTTATAACTTAAATAATTTATAATTATAAAAGTAATTGGAGGTATGATAACGTGAATAGAAGAGCCAAAATATTTATAAGCAATAAAATAATAAAATGCTACTCCTATATGAATAATCTTTCTTGTTATATTACCCTTTCCATCTTTATAGATTAAAGTAGAAAATCCAATAATTAAGAAGATATATAAATAAGTAAAAATATATCCTTTAATTATCATAAAGCAGGAAAAGCTCCAAAACCAAGTGGTAAACCAATTATATAGAATAATAATAAGATAACCACCCACATAATAAGTGTACCTATACTATAAGGAATAATATATTTAATAGACCCAAATATTCCTTCACTTTCTTCATGACTATATAATTCCATAAATGCTAAATAAATAACAAAATAAGCCATTATTGGTGTAAGTCCATAAGTTACACATTCTCCAGCTCTAAATACTAAAGTAGTAAATTCAGGAGATAATCCAGCATTCATAAACGTAGGGACAGCCCCACCACTCAAGATAGCCCACCTATTAATACTACCAGGAAGTAGTATAGTAGCTACCGCACTAAAAACAAACAATAGAAGTACTAATGGAATACCCGTAAACTCATAATTGCTAATTATATTAGCAAAACTTGCAGTAAGTACAGATCCAATATTAGTCTTTTTAATAATAAATATTAAAGTAGATGCAAAGAATATTAATACTAATATCTTACCAATTCCATCCAAAGAATAGGCAATAGCCTCTCCAAAATCCTTTTGATTCTTAATTGATTTCGTAGCAAGACCATAACTAAGACCTAAAATTACGAATAATAATGTTACAACAAATACAAATCCTTGATTAAAGAATGAATTATAACCAAATAATTTATCGATATATAAAGTTTGATGATAATCAAGCAAATTACCACCTAAAGGAGCATTAGGTATAATATTATAAATAAATATAAGTAAATAAATCATTCCGGCAAAAGATGCTATTAACAAACCTCTTTTTTCCCTTTTAGTTAAATAATCTTCTTCCTCATCTAAGAATTCATATTTGCCTAGTTTTGGAACAATTATTTTTTCCGTTATAGAAGTATTAATAAACGCTAAAGAAATTGCTGCTACTAGCATTACAAGTAAATAACTATAAGTTCCAATAGCATATTCTTTGATTAATAAATTAGCACTACTTGTTGTATACCCTAGTAAAGTAGAATCAATACTATTTATAAAAATATTAATTCCAATCCCACAAGATAATGATGCAAAAGCACATATAATACCTGCTTTAGGATTTCTTTTACCATATTTAAATAATAATGCCGCAATTGGAATTAATATAATATAACTTAAATCTCCACCAATTGAAGATATAATACATACTAAAGAGAGTACAAAAGTTACTACTCTTTTACTTATCTTTCTCGTAAGTACATAAAATAATGAATCTAAGAAACCACTCTTATCCAT
This sequence comes from uncultured Erysipelotrichaceae bacterium, assembly GCA_902767375.1. Classification (GTDB taxonomy): domain Bacteria; phylum Bacillota_I; class Bacilli_A; order RF39; family UBA660; genus CAG-533. The sequence goes on along the minus strand of CACXGV010000027.1, from coordinate 14,696 downwards.
TATTCCAATCCCAAATAAGGTAATAATCAACATAGCAAGTGGAGTAAATGAAGCAAAGTTAGATACCGCATTACTAAAAATAAATTTAAGTCCACTTAAACTAAATAAATTCTCAACAGTTACGAGTTCTTTAACATAAGCTCCATTACTAGATATTTCATTATAAGTTGCACTTACATTAAATAAAGTTAATATTCCACTTAAAACAACAACACCTAGTATTAATAAACAAAAACTAAATATTGGATTTAAGACAACTTTTTCTTTGATCCTTCTAATTCTCTTCATTTATTATTCTCCTTAGTTTCTTTTCAAATTCTAATCTATCCATCATAATTTCCCTATTACAATGAATACATTTAATTTTAATATCAACCCCAACTCTTGTGATTATCCATTCATTAGTCCCACAAGCATGAGGTTTTTTCATTATCACTTTATCATTTAATTTAAATATCACTGCCATGATGAACCTCTATTTGATCATAAGGAATCTTAATATTTTCTTTTTCATATACTTCTTTAATATATTTTAAAGCAAGTCTACGAACCGCAAATTGAGATCCTTGAATACATCTAATTTTAATTAAATAATTAATACTAGAACTACCAAAAGAATCAATTCCTAGATATTCTGTTCCTTCCTCAAATACATTTTCCTCTTTAATTAATTCTTTTAATACTTTATTAAGAGCTTTCTCAACCTTCTTATGGTCCTCTTCATATGCAGTCGGTATAGTTAATAAAACAGAATTTCTCTTCTGACTCAAGTTAATAACTTTATCAATATTACGATTAGCAACTATTAAAACTTCACCTTTAGCGCTTTGGATTTTAGTACTCTTAAGACCAAACTCTCTAACCGTTCCCGTAAAGTCACCTAGAGTAACTAAATCACCCACTATAAAGTAGTTATCTAAAATAATATTAACTCCGCCAATAATGTCTTTTAAGGCATCTTGAAAAGCAAGACCAATTACTGCTCCAATAACACCTAAACCGGCTAATAATGATGAAGTATTAACTCCATAAATACCCAATATATTAATAAATACAATTACTACTAATAAATACTTTACAGCATTATTAAAAAGTAAGACGATAGTTTGTCGTTTTTTCTTTTCAAGTTCAGTTTTTCCCTTAAATGAAGCTTTATTAATAGCCTTTTCCACTATAGTATATATAATATATGCTATAAGAATAGAAACTATTGGCCCATAAAACTTAGGGTTTTTTAAAAAATCTAAAATCTTATTTAGTGTTTCCATTAATCATCATCCACTTCCACATTAAGAATTTCAAATATTCTTGCAAGATCAGCATCACTATCAAATGGAATGACAATTTTATCTTTACTAATAGATGCTTTTACACCCAATTTATCTCTTAATAAATTTTCATAAGAATTATAAATATATGGTCTATTATTATTTCTAATAATAGGTTGTCTCTTCGGCATTGTACTAACACTGCTAAGATGCTCAAGTTCTCTAACAGATAAATCTTCTTTAACAATTCTATTAGCTAAATTTATAATTAATTCATTATCATCTAATTTAGATAACACTCTTGCATGAGAAGGACTAATTTCTTTGGTATTAATTTGATCCCTTACTAATTTAGGTAATTTTAAAAGACCTAGTAAATTAGTAATATAACTTCTACTTTTTCCAAATTTATTTGCAACTTCCTCTTGAGTCATTCCTGTAGCATCAATATATTTTTGGAATCCTTCTGCAAGTTCTATTGCACTTAAATCCTCTCTTTGAATATTTTCTAAAATAGCAATATCCATCATTTCTTGATCAGTAAAATCTTTTATAATTGCTGGAACTGTTTCTTTTCCTGCTATTTTAGATGCTTTACAACGTCTTTCACCTGCTACAAGTTCATATCCATGAATAGATTTTTTAACAATTACAGGCTCTACTACCCCATGAATTTTAATTGAATTAGCAAGTTCTTGTAATGCTTCTGGTTCGAAATAAGTTCTAGGTTGGTATGGATTACTTCTAATTTCATCAATAGGGATCTCAACAACATCATTTTTATTAGTAGTTTCAATTATTCTTTCTTCTACTTTTTCAAGTGATTCTAAGGCTAATTGTTCACTATTAAAAAGTTGTTCCAATCCTTTTCCTAATGCTTTTCTCTTATTGGTTTCCATTTCTTTCTATAACCTCCTTGGCTAAATTAGCATATGCTTCAGCTGCTCTACTAGTTGGATCATATTCATTTATCGGTTCTCCATGACTAGGTGCTTCTACTAATCTAATAAGTCTTGGAATAATTGTATTAAAGACTTTATCTTTAAAGAATTTTCTAACCTCTTCAACAACTTCTAAACCTAAATTAGTTCTTGAATCAAGTAAAGTTAATAATACTCCCTCAATCTTTAAATTAGGATTTAATCTTGTTTGTGTCATTATAATTGTATTAAGAAGTTGAGTTATACCTTCAAGTGCAAAAAACTCACATTGTACTGGAATTATAACTGAATTACTAGCAACAAGTGCATTAATAGTTAAAAGACCAAGTGATGGAGGACAATCTATAATAATATAATCATAATTATCCTTAACTAATTCTAAGTCATCTTTTAATTGTTCATTCTTTTTAAATGCAGCATTTTGATATCCCTTTTCCATATATTCAAAATCTAAACCAGCAACATTAATTGTAGCAGGAATAATAGAAAGATTTGTAAATCCTGTTTTAATAATAGCTTTTTTAGCTTCACAAGATCCATTTAAAACATCATAAATACTAGCACTAATAGCCCCTTTATTTATTCCTAAACCAGTAGAAGCATTCCCTTGTGGATCTAAATCTATTAGTAATGTTTTCTTGCCAAGCTTTCCTAAAGAAGCAGCAAGATTAATACTTGTAGTAGTTTTACCAACTCCACCTTTTTGATTAACTAATGAAATAATTTTTGTCATAAATATCACTGCTTTCTACTAACTAATATTTTAACATATATATGCTTTATTGTGTATTATTTTTGACTAAAAAAGACATCTTTAAAATGTCTTATTTCTTACATCTACTTATCAAGAATTTTAGCAATTTCATCTTCTACACAATATATAAGATAGAATATTGTAGATAATCCTTTCTTTTCAAAATCTGCATCTGGCAAATCTAATACGTCCTCTTGATTAATCAATCTTAAAGCTCTAATTAAGGATCTAAGCTTTAATTCTACTTCTTCTACTTGATCCTTTTCTGGTAATTCTGAATATGCATTAATAAGTTTTACTAGTTCATCTTTACTATACATCATAAATGCTTTCCAACCCTTTCTTCTCTAAATCCTGCAGGAGTATCCTCCCCTTTAAATCTAAATTCATCTACAACCTTTCCATTATGAATTATTTTTTTAGCTTCATCAAGTTCTGGATCAGTTATACTATCATAATATTTAACTTTTGCTTCCGCTTTAGATAGTTTCCTTTTTTCTCCATTAAATCTCGCAACTACCTTAGCAAAGTCGCTCTTGCTTTCATACTCTTCTTTTAAATCAGAATACTTCTTTCTTGCTTGCCAGTAAGCATTAACATATTTAGGTACAAGTGGAATGTCACTTTTTATAAGTTCAATTATTTCATTTGCTTTATCTTTTAATACTTTATTATCAAATGAAACTTTATAACCTCCAACTTCTATTTCTCTTGGTTCGAGAATAACTTTTTCTAAACCCTCAGATAATCTATGAAGTTCAGTTCGAGTATCTTTTTTATATCTTACTAATTCATTTCTTTTAGTAATTATGGAATTAATAAAAAATGCTCCAAATGCTCGTGTTTTATTTTCGGCAAAAGCAGGTTCTTTATACTTAGCAAGATCTCCAAGTTTTTCAATTAATTCATTAAGTACTACTCTTACGCCATCATAAAAAGTATTAAGATACTGCGAATAATGAACCGTAAAATCAATACCTGTTATTCCTTTATATATACCTCTAGTTTCTTCTGATAATAGTTCTACTTCCTCTTTTGTAAGTGGCATTGGCACTTCCATTTAGAATCACCTCTATTATAATAGTATCACTGCCATTTTTTTAAGTCAACAAATGAAAAAGACCTTTACAAGGTCTTTTCATCAGCATCTTTTTCTTCTTTTAAAAAACTATAGTAATCTTTAGCAGCTTCCTTATCTCGGCTTTCTAACAATTCACATATTCCCATATACATTAGCTCTATATCTGAAGTGCCAAAGAAACTATATAAATCAAGTAAATCATCTAATAAATGTTCTAAATCATCAGAGCTTAAATTATCATATGCCACAGCCATTCTAACTCTATTTTTAACCATTTCTAGTTTCATATTATAAATATTCACTAATCCTCTAGCAAGATCAAAAATATTATCCATAACCCACCTCAAAAGGATATTTTAACACAATAAAAAAGAAGATACTACTCTTCAGAATCTTCTTTTTTCTTTCTTCCTCTTTTTTTTACTTTTACTTCTTCTTTAGGTTCTTCATCAGTTATTACATATTCCTCAACTGTTGAAAGTTTACCAGTTTCTACTAGTTCATCTATTTCTTCCTTAGTAATAGTTTCTCTTTCAACTAAAGTATCTGCAATAAGCATTACTAAATCCTTATTATCTTTTAAAATCTTTGTAGCATTTTGATAACATTCATCCATAATCTTACGAACTTCATTATCAATCTCAAGAGCTACTTGATCACTAAAGTTTTGACTTTTATTATAATCTCTACCTAAGAATACACTTTCACTTTGATGCTCTAATTGAACAGGTCCTAAATCACTCATTCCATATTCAGTTACCATTGCTCTGGCAATTCTAGTAGCTTTTTTAAAGTCATCTGATGCCCCAGTAGTAATTTCTCCAAAGTATAATTCTTCAGCCACTCTACCACCAAGTAATCCTGTAATTTGAGCAAGTAATTGAGTCTTAGTAGCAATAGCAATTTTCTCCTCCTTAGGTAGCATCATAGTATATCCGCCAGCTACACCTCTAGGAATAATAGTAATTTTATGAACTTCATCAGCATCTTTTAACTTAATACCAATAACTGCATGTCCCGACTCATGAATAGATACAAGTCTCTTTTCTTCCGTACTTATAGTTCTACTTACTTTAGCAGGCCCCATAAGTACTCTATCAGTAGCTTCATCTATCTCACTCATACTGATTGATTCTTTCCCTCTTCTAACTGCAAGAAGAGCAGCTTCATTAAGTAGGTTCTCTAAATCAGCTCCACTAAATCCTGGGGTTCTTTTAGAAATATTTTCTAAACTAACAGTCTTATCAAATACTTTATTTCTTGCATGTACTTCTAGGATCGCTTTTCTTTCTTTTTGATCTGGTAAACTAACTGTAACTTGTCTATCAAATCTACCTGGTCTAAGTAAAGCAGGATCTAGTACATCAGGTCTGTTTGTTGCCGCAATTATAATAATACCCTCATTAGCGCCAAATCCATCCATCTCAGTAAGTAATTGATTTAAAGTTTGTTCTCTTTCATCATGTCCTCCACCAAGACCAGTACCTCTTTGACGACCAACTGCATCTATTTCATCAATAAAGATTAAACATGGTGCAGATTGTTTAGCTTGTTTAAACATATCTCTAACTCTTGATGCACCAACACCTACAAATAATTCTACGAAATCAGAACCACTTATATAATAAAATGGTACATTAGCTTCTCCTGCCACAGCTTTAGCAAGTAAAGTTTTACCAGTTCCTGGAGGCCCTACAAGTAAAACACCTTTAGGAATTCTAGCACCTAATTTTTGGAATTTTTTAGGATTCTTTAAGAAATCAATTAATTCTGATACTTCTTCTTTTTCTTCAACTAAACCAGCGACATCACTAAAATGAGCCTCAGCTTCTTGAGAAAGTTTAGCTTTACTTCTACCAAAGTCCATACTATTTTTATTACTTCCACTAATCTTAGTTAAAAAGAATAATAAAGCTCCCACTAATAATAATGTTGGTACAACTGTAACCATAAAAGTCATAAACTCATTAGACTCTGGATTAGTCGTAACTTTAATATTAGCCTCATCAGTATATTTAACTATTCTTTCCAATACAGTCTCTGCAAGTGGTACATTTACTTTAAAGCTTTCAGTTTCTTTATAATTCTTTAATTTACCAGTAATATAGTAAACTCCTCCACCACTCTTAGGATTTATTTCAATTTCTTTAACTGTTCCCTTAGATAATTCCCCTATTAATTGATCATAAGTAAATTCATTTACTTTAAATCGTGATGCATTATAAAATATAACAACTCCTATTAATACTATAAAAAGTAAAAAATAAGGAAATGCTTGCTTATATTCATTTTTCTTCTTCATTTTTTTCTCCTTTTTTAACGTACTTTACTATTATATCATAATCTTCCCTAACTTGTTTATCAAATTTACTCTTTTTTAATCCTAAAATCCACAATATTTTGCCATTAGAATCAACCATAATTGGCCATCCATCTCTTTCTTTTTTAGGAATCTTACTCTCACTTAAAATTTCTCCTACTTTTTTAGTTCCATTTTTAAGTTCAATCTTATCTCCTACTTTTCTATTTCGAATATATAATGGAAGCTTAATATCTTTAGAATTAATTCTAATTAAATAATTGCTCTTAATAATATCAGTTTCTTTAACAACAAGTACTTTATTATTATTAATAACTAAATCACCATTTAATTCATAATTATAATCATCTATTTTAGTATCTCTATTAAATTCAACTATATTATAATACTTACTAACTACAAGCCCATTAGGCAAATTAATATAACTATTTCTTTTATGATTATTAATTAAATCTAGAACTAAATCTACATGTTTATCATTTACTCTATTAATATTATTTTCATACTCTTCTAATAAAATACTTTTAATTATACATTTCCTTATTAATAAAGGTAAAATATTAAACTCATTAAGATCTAATCTTCTATTTAGGTATAACTTACTTTTATAATCATCTACTTCTTTTTGAATATAATCATTATATTCATTAATAGTATTACTAAATTTTATGAATTTCTTATGAATTTGAGGATTTATTTCTTTAAGAAGTGGCAATACTTTTAATCTATATCTATTCCTTGTATAATCCAATGTTTCATTAGTTTTATCCAAAGCATAAGGAATATTTTTACTATTAACGTAATCCAATATTTCATCTTTCGTTAAATAAATTAAAGGTCTTACTAAGGTATAGTTTACTCCTTCACTAATTATATTAAATCCAGCATAACCACCAAAAGAAGCTCCTCGAGATAGTCTCATTAAAATTGTTTCTACTAAATCATCTCCATGATGAGCAGTAAACAAATATTTACTTTGATATTTATTAATAATCTTTTTAAAGAAATCATATCTTTCATTTCTAAAAAACTCTTCTAAATTTCCCTTAGGCTTTTTAGTAATCTCCATTCCCTCAAAAATAATATGATTATCTCTGCAATATTTTTCTAAATCTAAATATTCTTTATCAGATTCTTTTCTTAATTTATGATTAACATGAGCAACTACAATATTTTTATTTAAACTTTTAAGTATATCTAATAAACACATTGAATCAGGACCATAAGAACATGCTAAAACAACATAATCATCATCTAAAATTTTAAGATTATTAATAATTTTAATTACATCTTCCATAAAGTCCCTCCAACACCACTTATATTACTCTATAATGCTTTTTAAAGCAAGAAAAAAAGAGCATTAAACTCTTTACTTTACTGCTAAATACAAGAACACACAAAATATTATAAATAAGACTATTGTGCCCCAAAAATAAAACTTTTTCATCTTAATCCTCTTTATCTATTTTAGTACAATAAACATAACTTTTTTTCTGACAATTTTCTTCCTTACAATATTCACATTTACATTTGCCATTATTACCTCTAGTTGTACAATCACATTCAGCAATTTCACAATATTTAGAGTCTGGCTCTGGAGCCTCAAAATTAGGTATAAATAAATAAACTGCAAAACCTATATCAGCTAAAAGAAAAACATAAAAGAGAATCATAAATACTTTATTTTTCATCTTACTTAACTATAAATCCACCATTTTGAACTAATCCTACAATTAAAGAAGCTATTGAAAGAATTAGTCCTATTATATTTAAAACAACAGCTAATTTATTTCTATCTTTCTTATTTGTATTATAAATTTTATATAATCCAATAACACTATAAATAAATGGAGTCAACCATCCTAGTACAGTAATTTTTAATTCATCAATATTATTTTCAACTAAAGCTGTAGTTGCTAAAACTAGAGTTGCCACTATAAATGAATAAATTGTAACTGCTTTATCATTTTTAACAAATAAACCAATTAAAATAAAAGAAAAATTAAGCACTACAAATAGTATAAAATAACCAAGTACTAAGCCTTCCTTACCAACTGGTACTCCATTAAAAATAAAAGCTCCTATTATCGCTAAGATTCCTAAATTAACTGTTAAATCATATTTTTTATTTTCCATATTCACTCCTACATATTTAACCAATTAAGTATATCTGCATTTGATTCAGTTCCATTAAATCTTCTTCCACCAACAAAGTTAAGTGTTGGATAAGCTTGTTTTAAATTATTAAAACTTCCCTCATAACTGGAACTTCCACTCGTAACAAATATAAATATTTTCTTACCATTTAAATCATTCTGTTCAATAAAAGTATTTATAATAGTTGGTGCAGTATACCACCATACTGGAAAACCAATAATCACAGTATCATACTCGCCTATATTAATGACTTTTTCCTTTATTTCTGGTCTTGAATTCTTATCTTGCATTTCTAAAGATGATCTACTTTCTTTATTTGTCCAATCTAGGTCCTCATCCGTATATGGTATTAAAGGTTTTATTTCAAATAAATCTCCATTAGTTGCTGATTTAATTCGTTCAGCAGCCCTTCTACTAACTCCACTTGCTGAAAAATAACTAATAAGTATTTTACTCATACATCCTCCTATCATAATTATATCACATACTAATTAATTAATATAAACTCAATAGCCACTATTTTACTATTAATTATATTTTTTCCGTAAATATCGCCTAAAAAATCTTTAATATCCTGAATTGACTTCCCAGGAAGAATTTTTTCAATATCATTATTTGCTAATAAATAATCAATATTATCATAAATAGTACTTTTAACAACTCTGACTTTAACTTTTTCATTAGTATCTAGATTATTAAAGTTAATATAATCTCCAGCTTTAATATTTTTTGATTTTTCTTTAAGTATTCTTAGTTCAATTGTTTTTTGACCTAATTTAATTAAATTAAAAATCTCCCCTAATAAATTATAACTATACTCCATCATTTTATTATCTCTTTAATACCACTCTTTAAATCTAACAATTCCATATAAACATTATATACTGCATCTTCACTTAAAACTCCAGCTTTAATTTTAGGAATCATATCTTTATCATATTTTTCTACATCTGAAAACCAAATGTTACTGCCATAATACCTATTTAACTTATTCATTAATTTAAAACATTCTTTATAAACGACTAAAGATTCCCTAATTTTAGGAATATTTGCTAATAAATAATCTAATTCTGCCTCATGTTTAGATATTCTTTCAATTGTTCTATCCACTTAATACCTCAAAAGATAGTATATAACATATACCCAGCTAAGTAAGCCATGAAATATAGCCCATCCAACTGAATGCCAATTAGCATAGCTTATTACCATTGCAAGAGCACTTCCAAATGTAATTCCTGATTTAACAGATGACTCTACTACTGCTTTTTTATTTCTTTTCACCATATATACCTCCAATATTGTATTTCTATTATGATTATACCAAAAATTAGTCAACAAAAAAACCCGAATAAATCGGGTTGAAACATTTCTTGAATCTGTAAACTAACGTTTTGAGAATTGAGGAGCACGACGTGCTTTTTTAAGACCATATTTTTTACGTTCTTTAACTCTTGGATCACGAGTTAAGAAACCATTTACTTTTAACACTTTATGATAAGCATCATCTCTAGTTTGATCAGCTTCAGCATCATAGATAGCTAAGCATTTAGCAATAGCAAGTCTAATAGCTCCAGCTTGTCCAGAGAATCCACCACCATTAACTTTAACGTTAATATCAAATGTTTTTTCGTTATTAGTTAAAACTAAAGGTTGTTTTAAATCCATTACTAATGTAGCAAATGGCATATATTCGTTAACATCTTTTCCATTAACAGTAATATTTCCTTTTCCAGGAACCATTGTTACTTGAGCAACTGAACGTTTTCTTCTACCAGTAGCATGTATTTCAGTATTTTTAGCCATGTTCTACCTCCTATAAAGTTATAACTGTTGGTTTTTGAGCAGCATGATTATGTTCAGGTCCAGCATAAACAAATAATTTTTTAATCATTTGTCTACCTAAAGGTCCTTTTGGAAGCATACCTTTAACAGCTCTTTCAACCATTTCAGTTGGATAACTTTCTATCATAGTCTTAGCATTACGTTCTCTTAATCCACCAGGGAATCCAGAATGATCATAATACATCTTATCGTTTAGCTTATTTCCGGTTAATTTAACCTTATCAGCATTAACAATAATAATATAGTCTCCACAATCAATATGTGGTGTGTATGTAGGCTTATGTTTTCCTCTTAACATAGAAGCAGCCTTAGTAGCTACTCTACCAAGTGGTAAATTTTCAGCATCAATTACATACCAATTACGCTCTACAGTTTCTTTTGTTTGCATAAATGTTTTCATAAAAATATCCTTTCAATCATCTTCATTTCCTTCTAACTACCCACATTATCCAGAAAATCAGACCAATCAAAATGTACCAATATGAATTATATGAAAAAGACACCTAAAAGTCAACAAAAATCGCACTTATTGACCTTTAAATGCCCTTATTTTATAGATTATTTACTCTATTTAATCTATCTAATACTCTATCCTTACCTAAAATATTCATTATTTCATATAAATCTGGAGTCATAGACTTAGTAGTTAAAGCTACTCTAATAATGTTACTAACATCAGCAACACTACCTTTATAACCTTCTGGATTTTCTCTATAAGCTTTCATATCAGAAGCATAACCTAATTCATCAGATAATGCCTTAATCTTATTGAACCAAGTATCTTTATCGTCATCTGCATTATAATAGTTTTTGACATATAAGTTAACAATCTCTTTAACATTATCTATTGTATTAACTCCAAAATCATATTCTACATCAGTAAATAATTCATCAAACATATACCAAATATGATTCTTAATTTCTGAATAAAATGCAAAATCTTTTCTTGGTTTCTTTTGTTCTCTTTCAATATTTAATACTCTAATTGTATAATCTTTATAATTATTAATTAAATCATAAAAATCTTTATCAAACTCTTCTGCCCAAGTTGAAAGTAATTCAAATACTTCAGAAGCTTTTAACTTACTTAAATAATTTTTAGATATATTAGTAAGTTTTTCCATATCAAATAATGATCCACTCTTACTCATCTTATCAAAAGTAAATTTAAAATCACGATAACTCTTATCAGGATTTTGTAATAACCATCCTTCAAAATTTGAATTTAAAAGAGTGGCAAAATACAATTTAACTGCTTCAACTGGAATGCCATTTTCATGATGATAACTAATAGCAGCCCATGGATCCTTTCTCTTACTAATTTTTCTAATTATATCTCCATCCTTAATATTAATAGGAAGCAAATGAGCAAATTTAGGCTTTTTAAATCCAAATGCATCCCATAGTTCCATATGATAAGGAACACTGGAAATATAAGAATCATCTCTAGTTACAGTTGTAGTATGCATTAAATGATCATCTACTACATGAGCAAATGCATATGGAGGAATTCCATCACTTTTAATAAGTACTTGATCTAGATTATTTTGAGGAAGCTCAATAGCACCCTTAATTAAATCTTTAAAAACAAACTTTTTATCTGGATCACCCATAGATTTTAATCTAAGTACAAACTTATCCCCATTATCTAAATGTTTTTTTACATCATCTAAAGATAGATTACGACATTTAGCATATTTGCCATAATAACCGATTTGTTCTTTTCTTTCTTCTTGTCTTTTACGCATCGCATCTAAATCTTCTGCTGAGCAAAAACAAGGATAAGCTCTTCCAATAGAAACTAAATATTTAGCATAGGCTTCATATATTTCTTTTCTTTCGGTTTGAACATAAGGTCCATACTCGCCACCATCTAATGGGCTTTCATCTATTTGATAGTCATAAGTTTTTAAATCATCATAAATAAGTTGAACACCATTTTCAAGTATTCTAACTTGATCAGTATCCTCGATCCTTAAAATAAATACTCCCCCACTTTGATGAGCAAATACTTCTGGTACAAAAGATGCAAATAAATTTCCCATATGCACTCTACCTGTTGGACTTGGTGCAAATCTGCACACCTCTGCTCCCTCTTTTAGATTTCTCTCTGGATACTTCTTCTCATAATATTCAATATCTTTAGCATTAGGATATAATAAATCAGCTAGTTTTTTGTAATCCATTTTTCTTTTCCTCCTTTATATAAGATGATAATCCTTTTCTAATCATCCCTACTTTTTTGATATTAACCTCATTCTTAAGCGCCATTGCGCTTATAAAATCATATTCTCCCCCACGAGCTAAGGCCCTAATAAACTTTAGTTCCGGAGTTTCTATTCTAACATGCTTTTGATAAGATTCAAAGCATAATGGAAATATTTCTTTGTTAATAACTCTTATTTTATGAACAGCTTTACCATCCTTTAAATAATATTCATTTATATTTAAAGCGTCAACTCCATCATAGCTACCTGTATAAACCTCAACTCTAGTTCCGTCCTCAAAAACAGCCACTGCCTCAGACGGAAAAATATCAAAAGGCTTATCAACCATTTCAAAAATATCAGCTCCAATATAATAGAACTGCTCAAGAAGTCTTTCTTTATCACGAACTGGTACTACAATCGCAATTTTATCAATTAAAATGCCATCTAGATATTTTTTACGTTCAAAGAAAGAATCTATAAAAGCAGGACAAAAATCATTATTTAAAACATTTAATACCCTATGTACTCCAGGTCTTTTACCATTTGAAACATAATCTTTAATTAGTATATTATAAATCTTTTCAAAAGAATCTCTAGTAGCACTTCCTACTTTATTATTAATTAAAGTTAAAGATAAAAAAATACACGCAAAATGACTTAATTCAGATGATTGAATATCATTTATATGTAAACTAAAATCCTTATAATCTTTATCAGATAATAAATCATGTTTATGTAATACATTTGCTATTTCTGATAAAGCAACTCTAATTTCTTTATCTTTGTTCATAAAAACTCCCAAACATATAATACCACTTTAATAGTAAAAATAAAATTCCCCATTGGGAATTAATAATCATTTGGTGACCCATATGGGATTCGAACCCATGAATGTAGCCTTGAGAGGGCTATGTGTTAACCATTTCACCAATGGGCCAATAAAACAATTCAATTATACTATTAAAGAATAATTAAATCAATTAAAAAAGACTACTTTTCTAAGTAATCTTTAAGTTTTATAGATAAAGGAATAAATACTCCTCCAAGACCATTTCCTAATATCATAAGCCCTAAGTATCCAAAAGTTTTAGCACTAAAGTAATTAGCTACTGAAAAATAATACATATTAGCAATACTGTGTTCAAATCCACATAAAATAAATACCATGACTGCTAAGAATACTGAAGCATATCTTTTAAAATGATCCATTCCATTATTATATCCATCAACCGCTAAATACATAAGCATTCCACAAAAGAAAGATAAAATAATAATACTAACAATACTATCATTTAACTTAATATCGCAAAGAGCATATGCTTTAGTACTTATTAAAGTATATATTCTAGTAAATCTTAAAACAAATCCTACTAAAAAAGTACCAACAAAATTACCAAATATAGTAACTAATACTTCTATTAAATATTTAGGTTTATTATCAAAAATATATCCAACTTTACCAGTATATAAATTATATTTTCTTGTAACTATAATAAATAATCCAATTGCAAATAAAAATGATCCAACCACTTTATTATCTAATGATAAATAAATAGTTCCACCAATTGCAATCATAATTCCAGCCAAAACTGCTTTAATAAAATATCCTAATATTTCCTTCTTCATTATTACCACCCTAAAATAACTATAGCACGAAAAAAATAAAACTGACAATATGTCAGCCTTATTTTATTTCGATTTTCTTAGTTGTATCTACAACTTCTTTTTTAGGAACAGTAATATGTAATGCCCCATTTTCGAATTTAGCATCGATATTTTCAGCATCAACATCTCCTAAAGCAAATGTTCTAGACATTTCACCATAGAATCTTTCACGTCTAATATAATTTTTGTTTTCTTCATTTTCTTCTGATTTTTTAGAAGCTTTAACTGTAAGGTATCCATCTTTTACTTCGATGCTAATATCTTTTTTATCATATCCTGGAGTATCCATTACGATATGATAATCACTTCCTTCCTCATAAATATCACACTTCATATCATTTCTTTTAGGTGATAATCCAAATGAGTTATCAAAATCATCATCAAAGAAAAAACTTCTTGGGATTAAATTCATTATCCACACATCCTTTCATAATTATGTTATATCACTAAAATTAGCA
>CACXGV010000026.1 GCA_902767375.1 uncultured Erysipelotrichaceae bacterium | reverse complement strand
CCACCAAGACAAATAGCTGATTTTATGAGTGAGGTTTTGGTTCTAGGAACTTATAGTGATGGGGGAGTTATATTAATCACACCAGATAAAAAAGCTCAAAATGGAGATAAATTAGGATAAAAATGAACTTAATTGTTCATTTTTTTATTTTATGTTAAAATTATGGTAGGTGAAGATTATGGAGCATGTTTATATTCATATACCTTTTTGTAAAAAGATTTGTTCTTATTGCGATTTTTGTAAGACTTTTTATAGCTCTGAACTTGCTTCTAAATACTTAGAAGCTTTAAAACGTGAAGTTGATGAGTTCTATATGGGAGAAGATATAAGTACTTTATATATTGGGGGAGGGACACCTTCTGCTTTATCTTTAAATGAACTTGATACTCTTTATGAAATAATTAGAGAGTTTAGTTTTAAAGAAGAATATGAATTTACATTTGAATGTAATCCCGGGGATATTACGGAGCCTTTAGTTAAAAAGCTTGTTGCGATGGGAGTTAATAGAGTTAGTATAGGAGTCGAATCTTTTAATAAAGAAAAACTAAACTTTATGGAGAGAAACTCAGACTTTAATGATATAAGAACAAAAATAAATTTACTAAGATATTATGGTATTAATAATATAAATGTTGATTTAATGTATGGGATTCCCGGAGAAACATTTGATACTTTAAAGAAAGATTTAAAATATATATTAAAACTAAGTCCTGATCATATTAGTACTTATAGTTTAATTATTGAAGAGCATACCAAAATTAATAATTTGAATGCTAAAAATATTGATGAAGATTTAGAAGCAAAAATGTATGAGTATATTTGTAAGAAACTTAAAGGATTCCATCATTATGAAGTATCTAATTTTGCTTTACCAGGGAAGGAATCAAAACATAATTTAGCTTATTGGAATAATGAAGAATACTATGGTTTTGGTCTTGGCGCTTCTGGTTATATGAATGGTTTTAGATATGATAATACCCATAATTTAGATGATTATGTGCTTGGTAAATATCATATGGATGAAGCACTTCTATCTAAGCAAGAAATTATGGAATATGAACTAATGCTTGGCTTTAGAAAAATTGATGGTATTAGCTTACAAGAATTTTTTGATAAATATGAAGTAAATATGCAAGATGTTTTTCCAATTAAACCATTAGTTAAGAATAAAGATTTAATATATAAAAACGGTTATATTTATATAAATCCTGAAAAAATATATGTCATGAATGAAATACTTAATAAAATGATATAATATATTAGAACTTGAAAAAATATAATTTTATGATACAATTATTTTATAGTAAAAGAGGTTGTTTAATGAAAAAAATACTTTTAGCTGTAGTGCTAAGTTTTATGTTTTGTATAAATGTAAATGCTACTTCTCTAGAACTTAAAGGAGAAAGCAGTAAGATAACTGTTAAAGATACTACACCAACAGTAATTAATTTAAATATTAAAGATATAGCTGAAGGCACAGATGTTAATAGAATTAGTTTTGATTTTAGCTATGATAAAGAAAAACTAGCTCTAGATGTACCTAATGATCAATATGGTCATCCTATTTCTATTACAGGAGATTCTATTTTAATTGTTAAAAATCCTGTAAAAGAGATGATAGAAGGTACTATCATGTCATTTAATTTAACTAATCTAGCTGAAGAAGATGAAAAAATAGAACTTACTTTAAAGAATGTTGTGATAGATGATCAAACTCTTGAAGATATTGTATTAGAAGTTAATCTTAAAAAAGAAGTAAAAACAACTCAAAGAGCTAAAAGTACGAGTGCAGCTCTTACTAGTTTTAAAGTTAATAATGGGGCTACTGTAAAGCCAGCATTTAGTAAAGATGTATATGAATATAAGATTTATGTAAAAGATACCATTAGAGATTTAACAATATCTCCAAGTTATGAGCAAAATCCAGTAGTTATGGATGTAGAATGTACGCTAGGTTGTAATCCTGATTCATCATTACCAAATAAATTAAAACTTATTCCTGGCAAAAATGAGGCTACTTTTAAATTTACTTCCGAAGATGAAAAAGATGAAAAAACATATAAATTTATTATTTATAGAGGGCCAACAACCGATGGATCTAATTTACTTGCTAGTTTAAGTGTAGAAGAATTTACTTTAAAAGAAGATTTTGATAAGAATAAATTAGATTATACAGTTACTGTTCCATATGAAACAGAAAAAGTTAATGTTGTAGCAAATCCAGAAGATGGAAATGCTGATGTTAAGATTAAGGGTAATGATAGTTTAGATGTTGGAGATAATGTTATTACCATAACTGTTACATCTGCAGAAACTACTGAGAAGAAGATTTATAATATTACTGTTACAAGAGTAGAATTTAAACCTGATGAGGAAGTAACTACAGATACTGTAACACCTACACTTGAACAACCTGCACCAACTAAAATTACAAAAAATAATAATATTAAATTAATTATAATTATTGGATTAGTTAGTACTTTAATTATTGGAATTGCTGCTTACTTTATATTCTTTTATAAAGGTAAAAAGAAAGATGAAATGCCTAAGGTAAGCAAACCTAAAAATAATTTACAAAGTGCGATAGTTGATGAAGATAAAGAACCTACTAGTGTTGAAGAAGCATTAGAAGATTTAATGAAAACAAAAGAGATTACTAATAAAGATAATGAATTAAAATAATATTAGGGCTATTTAATAGCCTTTTTTGGTTGAATAAATATGCTATAAATGATAAAATTAAGATGTCTAGAGGTGATAACTATGTTAGATAAAACTATGTTTTTTAGTAGTGAAGAGATTGAAAGAGCAGTTATCAATGAAGTTCTAGAAGAAGTATATAAAGCTTTAAAGGAAAAGGGATATAATCCAGTAAATCAAATGGCAGGTTTTCTAGCAACAGGAGATCCTAAGTATATATCATCTTATAAGAATTCACGAAATAAAATATTAGGAATTGAAAGAGATAAAGTAATTAAAGTTCTATTAGAAAGTTATATGGAAGTATGAAGTGTTTAGGATTAGATTTAGGGACTAAAACCTTAGGACTTGCAATAAGTGATAGTTTAGGTTTAATTGCTAGCCCTTATAAAGTAATAAGATATGATGATGTTAATGCTTTAATTATAGAACTATTAGATATTATTGAAAAAGAAAAGATTGAAGTATTAGTGTTAGGGCTTCCTAAGAATATGGATAATTCAATGGGATTTGCTAGTGAAAGAAGTTTAAAGTTTAAAGAACTTTTAGAAAAGAAAACTGATAAGAAAATAGTTTTGGTGGATGAAAGACTTAGTACAGTAGAAGCTGAAAATATATTAATAGGTGCTGATGTTTCAAGAAAAAACAGAAAAAAAGTAATTGATGAAATGGCTGCGGCTATAATACTTGATACATATTTAAGAATGGGTGGTAAAGATGAATAATAAAAGTAAATTTGTAATTAAGAATAGTAAAGGGGAAGAACTTGCTTGTGATGTATTATTTACTTATGAAGATGATAAATTAAAGAAAAATTATATTGTTTTTACAGATAATACATTAGATGAAAATGGGAAGATAAAAGTATATGCTAATTATTATGATCCTACTGGTAAAGATTTATCTTTAGGCAAGATTGAATCTGATGAGGAATGGGATAACTTAAATCAAATACTTGCTTCATTAAATGAGAAAGTTGAGGATGCGGATGTTTAAGTTTAAGAAGAAAAATACATTACTAAATAAATTGTTATTTGTATTATTATTTTTAGTAGTAATTGTACTTCTTGCTTTTGTTATCTTTTCAAAAATCTATTTAAGTGCAGTAGATGAAAAAGATGATAATCCGATTGAATTTGTGGTTACTGATAATCTTTCTGGTTATGTAGCTGCAGAAAAATTAGAAGATGAGGGGTTAATTAGAAAAGCATTTGTTTTAAAACTTTATTTAAAACTTCATCCAAATATAGAGTTTAAAAAGGGGACTTATGTTTTGACTAAGAGTATGGATATTGGTGAGATTACAAGTATTTTAAGTAATCCAAGTAAATCTAAAGAAAATGAGCCTCTTAGAATAACTTTTATTGAAGGAAAAAGACTTACTGATTATGCTAAAGTTATAGCAGATGCTTTAAATAAAAATAAAAGTGAAGAAAATAAGATTACTAGTGATGAGATAATTAAATATATTGATTCAAAAGAATTCGTAGATAAACAAATTCAAAAGTATGATTTTATTACTGATGTAGTATATGATGAACATATATATCATCCTTTAGAGGGATATTTATTTCCTGATACATATGAATTTAATCAAGAAGCTACATTAGATGATATTATTGATAAATTATTATCTACTATGGGGAAAAAATTAGAAGTTTATAAAGATGATCTTAGTGTAGCAGAATATACTATTCATGAAATGCTTACGCTAGCATCTATTATTGAACTAGAAGGTTCTACCTCAGATGATAGAGCAGGAGTAGCTGGAGTATTTTATAATAGATTAAAAACTGGGGAACCATTAGGCTCTGATGTTACAACTTATTATGGTTCTAAAAAAGATTTTTCAAGAGATTTATCGAAAGCTAATTTAAAAGATTGCAATGGATATAATACAAGGGCGGAAAGTTCTTGCCCAATATTAGGACTTCCAGTAGGGCCAATATGTAGTCCATCACTGGCATCTATTAATGCTACGATTGAACCAGAAGAACATGATTATTATTTCTTTGTAGCAGATAAAAATAAAAAGACTTACTTTAGTAAGACTTATTCAGAACACGTTTCGACAGTTGCTAAACTTAAGAAAGATGGCTTATGGTATGAATATTAGTACTAACAATAGTTAGTACTTTTTTTATAATAAAAAATAGTAAATAATCTATTTACTATTTAGTTCTATTTCACAAATATATGGTCTATGATCTGAAACGATTTCATTTGGAATATCAGCATAGTTGGTTTCAATATCTTTAGAGGTTAAGATATAATCATATTTTACCCAAGGATTATCGGAAGGCCAAGTGAATTTTCTAGTTGTAAAAAATTCTGAAGTATCACTTGCTTTTTCATATAGTTTTGTAAGCTGGGAATTATCATAATCTACGTTAAAGTCTCCCATGATTATAAAATTATTATTAGGAAGGCTTTCTATCATGGTGTTAAATGCGTTTTCTTGTTCATCACCATTAAGACCAAAATGACTTATAAATACTGTTAAGGGATTATTATCTACATTAACAGTAGCTTTGATAATTGATCTTCTTTCATAGTACATATTACCTCTTTTAAGAAGAGGATATGGTATTTTAATTACTTCAGCATTAAGGATAGGGTATTTTGATAATAGAGCATTACCGTATGGCTTAAACCATAATTTAGTAGCAACTCCAAAATAATAGTAATAACCTAATTCAGATGCTAATTTAGCGGCTTGACCATCAGGTGCATTCTTTTTATCAAAACCTTTTCCATATATTTCATTTAATCCGATTATATCAGGAGAGTATTTTTTTATTAGTATAGTAATACTATCATAATCTATTTTATTAGTATTATAGTTTTTACAATGCTGAGTATTAAAAGTCATTAATTTTAGTTTCATGCTATCACCAATATCATTTTATCATAGTTGTTTTTTAATCTCAATTTGATTTAGATAATTAATATATGATATAATTTTCTTGGTGATGTATTTATGAAAGAAACAATCTTTCAAATGGAAAGATATGCGGAAGCAAATAATATACCTATAATTGAACTAGATTCAATTAAATTTATTATGAAATATATTAAGATGAATAATGTTAAAAGTGTATTAGAAATAGGTACTGCAATTGGATATTCTGCAATACTTATGGCTAATGCAACACCTGAGGTAGAGATAACTACGATTGAAAAAGATGAAAAAAGATATCGTGAAGCAGTTAAGAATGTTAATTCTTGTGGTTTAGATAAAAGAATTGATGTTGTATATAATGATGCTTTAGAAGTTAATTTAGCTGGGCATTCTTATGATTTAATATTTATAGATGCTGCTAAGGGTGGTTACATTAAGTATTTTGAAAAGTTTTGTAATTATTTAAATCCTGGTGGAGTTATTATAACTGATAATTTAAAATTTCATGGTTTAGTTAAGAATAAGAGTATGGTTAAAAGTAAAAACTTAAAAGGTATTGTAGATAAGATAGAAAAATATATAGAGTTTTTAAATAATAATAAAGATTATGTAACTAAATATTATGATATTGGAGATGGCTTATCTGTAAGCTTTAAGAAGAATAATGAGAAGAGATAAGATATTAGTTAGAATTAATAATTTAGATGAGATTAATGATTATAAAAAGTTAGATATTTCTAACTTTCTTTTTGCGATAGAGGATTATTCTATTGGATATAATACTTTTAAGTTAGATGATTTAAGTAAGTTGGATGTTAATGTATATCTTTTAGTTAATAGGGTTTTAGATAATGAAGGTATTGATAGTTTTAAAAAGATTATTGATAAGTTAGTTTTTGCGAAAGGTATTATCTTTGAAGATATAGGTGTATATGAAGTTTTAAAGGATAAAGGTATTCCTTTAATTTGGAATCAAAATCATTTCGCAGTTAATTCGAGAAGTATTAATATTTGGCTTGATAAGGTTAGCAGTGTAGTTATTTCTAATGAGCTTGAGAAGAGTGAGTTAGAGTTTGTTTTAGATAAGGTTAATAAACGTGTTATTTTACCGGTTTTAGGGCTTAATATGGCCATGTACTCAAGAAGATATTTACTTTCTTTTTATAATGCTTATAAGGGCTTAAAAACACTTAAAAGGGCATTGCTTAAAACAGATAATGGTAAAGAGTTTATTGCAGTTGAAAATAAGTATGGAACAGTTTTATTCTATAAGAATTATTATAGTTTATTAGATGATGTTAATGAGTTTAATGATGATAAGGTATTATTTTATTATATTGATCCTAATATGCTTAATACAATAGAGGTTAAAGAGTTATTAGAGGGTAAAAAGAGTGATTTTATTAATCCTTTTTATGAGAATAAAACTGTATATAGGATTGGTGATTTAAATGATTGAGTTACTTTCACCAGCAGGTGATTTTGAAAGACTTAGAATAGCACTTTTATATGGAGCGGATGCGGTATATTTTGGTGGTAAAAACTTTGGCCTTAGAGCTAATGCAAAGAATTTTAGTTTAGATGATATAAAGAAAGCAGCTGAATTTGCTCATAGTTTAAATAAAAAAGTATATGTGACAGTTAATATTGTATTTCATGATGAAGATTTTAAAGGATTAGAAGAATATCTTAAAACTTTAGATGAGTATGGCGTTGATGCAATTATTGTTTCTGATATTGCAGTAATGGATTTATGGAAGAAGTTAAATCTTAAGATGGAACTTCATGTTAGTACGCAAGCTAGCACTTTAAATAAAGAAGCAGCATTGTTTTATAAAGAATTAGGTGCTAAAAGGGTAGTACTTGCTAGAGAAGCTTCTGAAGAAGATATTAAAGAAATTAAAGAGTATACTGGTTTAGATATAGAAGCATTTATACATGGGGCAATGTGTACTAGCATTAGTGGTAGATGCATTATGAGTAATTATGCAACTAATAGAGATGCAAATCGTGGGGGATGTGCTCAAATATGCAGATGGTGTTTTAAGTATTATGATGAAGAAGGTAATTTACTTTCCGATAACTTCCAAATGAGTCCTAAAGATTTAAACATGGCTTATTATATTGGAGATATGATTAAAGCAGGAGTTAATTCATTTAAGATTGAAGGAAGAATGCGTAGCATTTATTATATAGCAACAGTATTGCATTCTTATCGTAAATTAATAGATAAGTATTTAGATAATAGTATAACTAAAGAAGATATTGAATATTATTTAAAAATACTTAATAGATGTGCTAATAGAGAAAGTACTTCTCATTTCTTTAAAGGACTTCCTACTGTTGAAGAACAGTATTATACTAATGATGGTGTTGAACCATCAAATCAAGACTTTTTAGGTATAGTATTGGACTATCAAGATGGAATAGTTACTTTAGAGCAAAGAAATTATTTTAAACCCGGAGATAAAGTTGAAGTTATTAGTCCTTTTCATGATACTTATGAATATACTATTAAAGAGATTTATGATGAAAATATGACTAAGATTGAAGCAGCTAATCATCCTCAAATGATAGTAAAATTTAAGTCAGATTTAGTACATAAAAAGGATGATATTTTAAGACTAAAAATGATTGACAAATAGGGGCAAATGTAGTATTCTTATTTAAGTTATTTTTTTAACGAAGGGATTGGTATAAAATGCCAAAAAAAGAAATTTTATTAACTAGTGAAGGTTTTCTTGAACTAGAAGAAGAATTAGATAATTTAAAGAATGTAGAAAGACCAAGTGTTATTGAAGCTATTAAAGAAGCTAGAGCACAAGGTGATTTATCAGAAAATGCTGACTATGATGCAGCTAGAAATAAACAAGCTGAAGTAGAAGCTAGAATAAAAGAAATAGAGTATATGCTACTTAATGCGAAGATTATTGAAAAAACTGCTGATCATACTGTTGGTCTTGGATCTAATGTTGATATCTTATATGTAGAAGATGGAGAAGAAGAATCTTATAGTATAGTAGGATCTACTGAAGCAGACCCTCTTGAAAATAAGATTAGTAATGAATCTCCAATCGGAAAAGCTATAATTGGTAAAAAAGAAGGAGATACTGTAGAAATTGAATCTCCTAATGGAAATTATCAAATTAAAATCGTTAAGGTAGCTTAACGATTTTTAAGTTTTTAATTGAAATAACGTATTATTTAAAGTATAATAAGAAAGATTTATGGAGGAATATTTATGAAAAATGTTAAAGAAGTAGAAATAAAAATTGATGGTGAAGTTTGGACTAAAGCTTTAGATAAATCATTTGAAAAAGTTAATAAAGATGTAACAGTAGATGGTTTTAGAAAAGGTAAATGTCCTAAAAGTGAATATTTAAAGAGATTTGGTATTGAGTCACTTTATATGGATGCTGTGGATTTTGTTTTAAATGATGCATATCGTAAAGCACTTGATGATGAAAAACTTGAACCAGTATGTGAACCTAAAGTTGATATTAAAAATATTAGTGAAAAAGAAGTTTTATTTGTTTTCCATATTATTGAAAAACCAGAAGTTAAACTTGGTAAATATACTAAGTTAGGAGTTAAAAAAGAAAAAGTAACTGTATCTAAAGAGGAAATTGATGAAGAATTAAAAGGTTTACAAGATAAGTTTGCTGATATTATTGATTTAAATGAAGGTAAACTTGAAAATGGAAATACTGCTGTTATTGATTTTGAAGGCAAAGTAGATGGTAAAGTATTAGAAGGTGGCACAGGAGCTAACTATCCACTTGAAATAGGCTCTAATACATTTATTCCTGGCTTTGAAGAAGGATTAGTTGGAATGGAAATTGGTGAAGAAAGAATTCTTAACTTAAAATTCCCAGAAAACTATGTAGAAGATTTAAAAAATAAAGATGTAGAATTTAAAGTAAAACTTAATGGAATTAAGAAACGTGTTCTTCCAGAAATAAATGAAGACTTCTTTAAAGATTTAGGTTATGATGATGTTAAAACAGAAGAAGAACTTAGAAATAAATTAGAAGAACATATTAAAGAACATAAAGAAGCTCATGCAGAAGATCATTATATTGATGAAGTTATTAAGAAAGCTTTAGAAAATTTAGAAGTTGAAATAAATCCTGAAATCATAGAGGATGAAACTAATAGAATGATTGATCAATATAAACAGCAATTACAAATGCAAGGACTTTCTCTAGAACAATATTTACAATTTACTAAGAGTACAGTTGATGATTTAAAGAAGACTATGGAAGGTGAAGCTGTAAATAGAGTTAAAACTAGATACTTATTAGAAGCAGTAGCTGATAAAGAAAAATTAGAAGTATCTCATGATGAAATTCATGAAGAAGCTCATAAGATGAGTGAACAATATAATATGAGTGAAGATGAAATCTTTAGCGCAATAGGTGGAGAAGATGCTCTTGCTTATGATCTTAGAATGAGAAAAGCAATTGATTTCTTAAAGAATAATTAGACTTGATTAAACAAGTCTTTTTTAATATATTAGTGTTATGAGAACAAGAGAAGTTAAAATTAATATTAAAAAATTATTAGATTATGGTTTTATTTTAAAAGATGATTATTATTACTATGAAAAGAATATTCTAAATAATATATTTAAAGTAGTAATAACTTTTAAGGATAAATTATATTCTAAAGTTATAGATAATAAATTAAACGAAGAATATTTTAGAGTTGATGAATCTGATGCAGCTGGTAATTATGTAGGAGAGATTAGAACTTTATATGAAGATATAATTAATGATATTATTGCAAGTACTTCTATAAATGAAAAGTATCATTATAAGCAGATGAGAGATGTAATTAAATATATTAAAAATACTTATGGAGATAGTCCTGAATATTTATGGAAAAATGACTTTAAAACAGGTGCAATAAGAAATAAAAATAATAAGAAGTGGTATACTTTAATAATGGTTATTAATTCTTCTAAATTAGGCTTAAAAGAAGATAAAGAAATAGAAGTTATTAATATTAGATATCAAAAAGACAAGACTGAAGAAGTAATTGATAATAAAAATATATTTCCAGCTTGGCATATGACTAAAAGAAGCTGGATTACCATTCTTTTAGATGGAACTCTTGACAATGAAATAGTTTATTCATTAATAGACAATAGTTATAGTTTATCTGCAAAATAAGTTTTATATAAAAGCCTTAAAAGGCTTTTTTTATTGCAATAATTTATATTTTGACCTAAAATATGTAAAAAATTACAAAAAGTGACAAAAATTTAAAGGAAATTAGGGGTATTAGGTTAATAAATAATAATTAGAGGGTGTTTTTATGGCAATGATACCAAATGAAGAGATTGCTAAGATTAGAAATGATGCTAATATTGTAGATATTATTTCTAGTTATGTAAATTTGGAATCTAAAGGTAAAAATTATTTTGGAATATGTCCTTTTCATGATGATCATAGTCCAAGTATGAGTGTATCAGAAGATAAACAGATTTATAAATGCTTTGTTTGTGGGAATACAGGTAATGTATTTACTTTTGTTAAAAATTATGAAAATGTTGATTTTGTCACTGCTGTAAAAATAGTAGCTGATAAAATAGGGTATAATTTAAAAGTTAATTTAAGAGAAAATAATGTAAATGCTAGATATTTAGATTTAATTGATTTGGCTAATAAATATTTTATTAATAATATTAATTCTAATGCTGGGAAGAAAGCTAAGGAATATTTAGTTAAAGAAAGAAAACTTGATGAGAAAGTAATTGATGAATTTAAAATAGGACTTGCACTTGGAGATAATAATTTAAATAAGTTATTAAAGAGTAAAGGTTATACTGATAAAGAAATTATTGATTATAGTTTAGCTAATAAATCTGATGATGGTTTACTTGATTTATTTAGAAATAGAATTACTTTTCCAATTAATGATGAAAGAGGAAATACAGTTGCTTTTTCAGCAAGAATATTTAATGGAGAAGATGCTAGTAAGTATATTAATTCTAAAGAGAGTAATATATTTAAAAAAGGTAATATATTATTTAATTATGATAAAGCTAGAAATGAAGTAAGTAAGAGTAAAAGCATTATTGTTTGTGAAGGACAGATGGATGCAATTAGAATGTATTCTTCAGGAGTAAAAAATGTTGTGGCAACTATGGGTACTGCGCTTACAAAAGAACATATTCATTTACTTAAAAAATTAAATGCTAAAGTTATCTTAATGATGGATAATGATGAAGCAGGAGAGAAGAGCACTTTAGATAATGGAGAAGCTTTAACAAGAGAAAATATTGATGTATTAGTAGTTAGATTATCAGGTGAAAAAGATCCTGATTCATATATCTTAAAGTATGGAATAGATAGTTTTAGAGAAAATATTAATAGTGCTTATAGTTATTTTGATTTTAAATTAAATTATTTAAAGAAAAATAAAAATTTAAGTAAGTCCGATGAACTGGCTGAATATATTAATAAAGTTATAGAGGAACTTAATAAGAGCGATGATGAGATTCTTAAGGCTGTAACTATTAATAAAATAGTTGAAGATTATGGTCTTGATAGAGATTTAATTGAAGGTAAAATTATCAAAAAAGAAATTAAAAAAGTAGATATTAAACCAAAACCTAAGAAAAAGACTAATAAGTATGAAAAAGCAGCGGAAATGATACTTTATATGATGATGAATGATTCTAAATTTATTAAAAGGTATCAAAAAGAACTTAATTATTTTCCAGATAAAACTTATAAAAATATAGCCAATGATATTTTGGCATTTAGTAAGATAAATGGCGAATTTAACTTGGCGGATTTTATTACTTATGTAGATGATTTTAGTTACAAAGATAAGATTATGGAGATAATTAACCAAAATGAGGATTTGGAAAAATTAGAAATTGACTTTGAAAATTTTTTAAGTATAATACATACTTGGATTAGAGAAATGCAGATAGATAAATTAAAAAATGAATTAAAAGAAGAAACTGATATTAAAAGAAAAGAAGAAATAAATGATTTAATAATAAAATTGAAAAAGGGAAGTGTTGAGTAATGGCAAAAGCTGTAAAAGAAATTAAAACATTTGAAGAAAGAAAAGAAGAATTAATAGCGTTAGGTAAAAAAGAAGGATTTATTACCTTTGAACAACTTGCTGATTCTTTAAAAGGATTAGATATTGATAGTGATGCATTAGATGAGTTATATAATGCTTTTATGGAAAATGGTATTGCAGTAGTTTCTGCTGATGCTGAAAATGGTGAAGGTGGTAAACCTAAAACTGAAGATGAAGTTGTAGTACTTAATGATGAAGATTTAACTAAGGATATAAATATAAATGACCCAGTTAGAATGTATTTAAAGGAAATTGGCCGTATTAGTTTGCTTAGTCCGGAAGAAGAGATGGAATTATCTGTTAAAGTTGCTAATGGTGATGAAGGAGCTAAGAATATACTTGCTGAGTCTAACTTACGTTTAGTTGTATCTATTGCTAAAAGATATGTTGGAAGAGGTCTTCTATTTTTAGATCTAATTCAAGAAGGTAATATTGGACTTATGAAAGCAGTTGAAAAGTTCGATTATGATAAAGGTTATAAATTTTCTACTTATGCTACATGGTGGATTAGACAAGCTATTACGAGAGCACTTGCTGATCAAGCAAGAACTATAAGAGTTCCAGTACATATGGTTGAAACTATTAATAAAATGGCTCGTATTCAAAGACAACTTACTTTAGAACTTAATAGAGAACCATCTGAAGATGAAATTGCAAAGAAGATGGGGATTAGTGTAGATAAAGTAAGAGAAGTTATTAAGATTAGCCAAGATCCAGTATCTTTAGAAACTCCAATTGGAGAAGAAGATGATTCTCATTTAGGAGATTTTGTTCCAGATGAAAGAAGTTTATCTCCTGAAGAATATGCAACTAATGAAATATTAAAAGAAGAAATTAAATCAGTACTTGCTACTTTACAACCTAGAGAGCAACAAGTTCTTGAACTTAGATTTGGTCTTATAGATGGAACTAGTTATACTTTAGAAGAAGTTGGTAAGAGATTTAATGTAACCCGTGAAAGAATTCGTCAAATTGAAGCTAAAGCTTTAAGAAAATTAAGACATCCATCTCGTGCTAAAAAACTTAAAGATTTTATGGTGGATTAAGTGAGACTATCTAAAAGACTTTTGTCTTTAGCGGGTTTAGTTACAAAAGAAGATATAATTGCGGATATTGGTTGTGATCATGCTTTATTAGATATATATTTAGCACTTAATGGTCATCCTAATAAAATAATTGCTAGTGATGTTAATCAAAATGCTTTAGATAGTGGTATTAAAAATATAAAAAAATATCATTTAGAAGATAAGATTGAAGTAAAACTTGCTAATGGAATTGATGGAATAGATAAAAATGTTAATACATTAATTATTAGTGGGATGGGTGCTAGTACAATTATAAAAATTCTTACTAATAAAAAGATTAGTCAAATAAATAAGTTAATTATTCAATCTAATAATGATTATTATTTACTTAGAAGTTATTTATGTGCTAAGGGTTTTTATATATCTTATGAGAATGTTATTTATGATAAAGGTAAATATTATATTAATATAGTATTTAAAAGAGGTCATCAAAAATATAATTTTAAAGAATTATCTTATGGACCTATACTTATAAAAAATGGAAATAAAGATTATTTTGAATTTTTGTATAATAAGAATAATAATATCTTAGAAAATATCCCTTTTTATAAAGTATTTGAAAGATATAATCTTATTAAATCTAATATGTTATTAAAAAAGTTAAAAAGGAAATAGTTTTTTATTTCTTTTTTTGTTATAATAAAATAAGGTAGTGTGATTTAGATGTCGAAGTTAGATAAAGCGTTATTTATTACTTATTTATTATTCGTATCTTTATTTACATTAGTATTGGGTGCTAATGTATTTATGCTTTATAGTAATATTGACGTTGTATCCATTAAAATGACTAGTTTTGATAAAGAATCTAATATTATGAAAGTAGATATCATTAGAGAAAATAATAAATTGAATAAGAAATTTAGTTGTATTGCTGAATCCGGAGATAATAAGATAGAGGTATTAGGCAAAGATAATAAATGTACTTTTGATTTAGATTATGATGGTAAATATAACTTATATTTAGTAAATGAATTAGGGGTTAAAAGTAGTATTTATAAGTTAAGTAATGTTTTAGATAATGTTTTAAGTTTTAATTTTGCAGCTGAGAAATTATATTTAGCAATTGATCAAGAAGAAACCTTTAATTATTATGATATTGTTATT
Organism: uncultured Erysipelotrichaceae bacterium; assembly: GCA_902767375.1. Classification (GTDB taxonomy): domain Bacteria; phylum Bacillota_I; class Bacilli_A; order RF39; family UBA660; genus CAG-533. The sequence goes on along the minus strand of CACXGV010000026.1, from coordinate 11,912 downwards.
GATAATAAAAAAATAGATTATAATTTTAAAAGTAAAGATGAAAGCATTGCTAAAGTTGATGGTAATAAAGTAATAGGTTTATCTAAGGGTGAAACATATATTTATTCTGATAAGACAAAAGAGACTTTAAAGATTATAGTTACTGATTTAATAACGAAACCTTATGCTACAAAAGAAAAGAAAGAGATTCTTCCTTGTAAAGCATTCAGTGATGAAGAAGCAAAAACTTTAGATGATATTTTAGAGTATAAGATTAATAATGCTGGATATGGAACAAGAGCGGGTGCACTGGCGGCAGCAAGATTTTTAACTTTAGAGTTTAAATATAGAGTTCCTTATTATTATGAAACTGGTAGGATTAAATATGAAAATAAATCTTGCAATATTGGAAATATTAATACTTATATAGTTGATGGAGAGGGTAGATGGTATCATAAAGGATTATATCTATCTCAAGATAAAGTAGATAATGTTACTTTATCCAAAGAAGGTCCAGCAATGTGGGGTTGTAAGATTCGTAATTTAGAGAAGAAACCTGAATATGGATTTCCATCTGGAGCTATGATGCCTAATGGATTAGATTGTTCTGGGTTTGTTACTTGGTCACTTAAAAATGGAGGATTTGAGCCTGGCGATGTAGGGGCAGGGGAAGATCCAGGAAGAGATTGTCAATGTACTGATTTAGGTGAATTTGTACCACTAGATAATGCTTTATTAAATTCTGGTAAAGTTAAAGCAGGTGATTTAATTAACTGGTGGGGACATATTGCCATGATTATTGGTATTGATGAGGAAAATGATACTTACTATATTGGAGAGAGTTTATCTTATATTAGTGGTGTTAGAGCGATGATTTATACTAGAAAAGAACTACTTAATACTTTTAAATATGTCGTACTTATGGATAGTTTCTATAAAAAAGATGGAAATTATAGTATTATGTGGGAATAAAAAAGATGGATTAAAATCCATCTTTTTTTATCTAAATAAATAATATACTAAGGTACCTGCAAAGCTTGCTACCATAGCGATAATTAAAATCCAAATAAAGATTTTAGCTCCAATGTTTTTCTTTTTAGCACGATATGCCATATATATCACCTTCCATATGTATTTTTATTATACAAAATAAATCATAAAAATAAAAGAGGTTAATATACTTTAGTAGGTGAAAATATGAAATATATTCGTAGTAATTATAGAAGAATTAAATGGTTGATAATATTTGGATTATTGGGATTAGTAATAGGTGCTTTTTTATTTTATGTTACAGATAATAGTATTAAAGAAAGTATATATAATATTTTAATTAATAATAGTATGTCTTATGATTATATTCTTTTTCATTTGGGATTATTTTCTTTTTTAGGTATTTTGGGATTTATTTATATTGGAGTTCCGTTTTCTTTATTTTATTATTTTTATGAGTGTCTTAGTATTGGCTATTTAGTTTTAGCAATATCTATATATTATAATTTTAAGGGTATTATTTATAGTATTTTATATATTATATTTTTTAAAGGCATTTTTATGGCTATTTTAGCTTATTTTATTATTAATATGGTTAGTTATACTAAAAAGAAGATAATGTTTTTTAAAATGCCTTTAAATAATGAATATTTAAGTAATTATTTATATAGGTGTATATTTACTTTAGGGTTATTATTAGTTAATGATTTAGTTATACTTTTTATTGGAAATAATGTGTTTGAATTATTAAATAATATCTTGAAATAGATACTATCAGTTATATTATTTTTATGTTATAATTTTAGCGTGATGTTTATGAAAAAAGTTGTAATTGGGATGAGTGGGGGAGTAGATTCTTCTGTTGCTGCATATTTACTTAAAGAACAAGGTTATGAAGTTATAGCTCTTTTTATGCGTAATTGGGATTCAATGGTTAATTCAGATATTGAAGGTAATCCTAATTTAGATGCTAGTATTTGTCCTCAAGAGCAAGATTATAATGATGCTTTAGAAGTATGTAAGAAATTAGATATACCTTTACATCGAGTAGATTTTGTTAAAGAGTATTGGGATTATGTATTTACTTACTTTTTAGATGAACTTAAAAAAGGTAGAACTCCAAATCCAGACTTAATGTGTAATAAATATATTAAATTTGATTTATTTATCAAAGAAGCTAGAAAACTAGGGGCTGATTATATCGCTACTGGTCATTATGCTAGAATAGAAGGTAATAGATTATTAAGAGCTAAAGATTTAAATAAGGATCAAACATACTTTTTAGCTCAACTTACTCCTGATCAACTTAAAGATGTATTATTTCCAATAGGAGAACTTACTAAACCAGAAGTTAGAGAAATAGCTTTTAGAGAAAATTTAGCTACGGCTAAGAAAAAAGATTCAACAGGTATTTGTTTTATAGGTGAAAGAAATTATCAGAAGTTTATATCTAATTATTTGAAACCTAATCCTGGAGATATTATTGATATTAAGACAAATGAAGTTATTGGTAAACATAATGGACTTATGAATTATACAATTGGTCAAAGAAGAAATGTTGGTATATCTGGTAATTTAGAAAAACATTTTGTAGTTGGCAAAAATGTTGAAAAAAATATTTTATATGTAGCATTTGGAGAAGATCCAGAAGAGTTATATTCTAATGGATGTTTAATTGATAATGTTAATTTTATATGTTCTTCTAGACATACTTTTTGCACTGCTAAATTTAGATATCGTGGGCCAGACGTAGGAGTCCAACTAGAGTATCTTGAAAATAATGAAATAATGGTAAGATATCCAGATGGCGCCAAAGCAGTTACACCTGGGCAAGCTTGTGTTCTTTATTTAGGTGAACAATGTTTAGGTTCTGGTATTATTAAAACTGTCTATAAAGATGATGAACCATTATGGTATTTATAGGGGATTTAATATGGATGAGGAAAAAGTAATAAGGTTAAAAGAAACTTATAAACGCAGTATAGTGGGAGATCAAGAATTAATTGCTAAACTAGAAAAAGAAAGAGAAATTAATCCTGACAGTAATGACTATTATGATCGAAGAATTGCGGAATTGAAGAGGATAATTGGCAAAAAACAAGACAAAATTTTATTTATGCGTCCTGATAATATAGATGATCTTGATATTAGGGAAAGTATAAAAGATAACTTTGCTAAAAAAATTGATTCAATTATTCCAGATGGGATTCCTATTGTATTTCATGGTAGACCTAATTTAGGAACCATAAAGAAAATTATTCGAGATGGTGGTTTAACTACTCCAGATGAAAGAGGAGAATCATTTAGAAGTTTTGCAACTGCAATTGATGTTGGAACAAAGAAAGATTTGTCTACTGTACTTGATTTTGCAGACCCTAGGATTGGTTCAGGGTTTCCTTATGGGGCAATATTTGCTTTTTATCCTGGCGAAAATGAAAAGCAAAAAGTGCTTGAAACTTTAGGCAGTGAAGTTGATGGGGGAGTTGAAAGTGTTAGTTTTAGGGATAACCCAGAACGATTAATGGGAATTATTTCGACTTCAGAAAATATTCAATTATTGAAATCTTGGTGTGAGGAATATGGAATTGATCCTAATAAAGTTTTTACTCATGAGGCATTTTTAATTGCTTGTGAATTAGAATTTGCTGATACATTAAAAAATAATGGTGAGGCTAAAGTTAAATAAACTTTAGCTTTTTTCTTGACAATAAAATGTAAATTGAGATAAGATTATATTGTAAAGAAAGTAGGGTAAATAATGAATGCATTAAATGAATTATTACAAGAACTTGGTATTTCTAAGGTAAGATTAGCAAAATATTTAGGGGTTTCTAGACAAATGGTTTATAACTATTTAGAACTTGATAGTTTATCTAAGTGGCCAAAAGAAAAAAAGATAGCATTATTTAAACTATTAGATATTGAAGATGGTGATGAAGACACTATTAAAAATATTAAAGTTAATACTGATTATTTACTTGCAATTGAAGATAGACTTGCTAAAGGTTTAAAAGATAATATGCAAGGGGAATATTTAGATTTAAAAGGATTAAAAAAAGAGGAACAACAATTAGTTTCTGATATTTCTTTCTTAATTAAAGATAAATTAGTTGATAATGATGATCATGAAGACAATTATTATTCTCTTTTATATATGTATCATTTATTACAATCTATTGATAGAGTCCCTGAGATTAAGTATTTACTAGCTTATGTAAGTAAATTCATGGGATATACTAATCCAAATAGTTTTAAATTCAATGAAGATAAACAATTTATGTTTGAAGGCATTGTCCATTCAGCATTTAGTTTATATTATAGTGGTAATGCATCTAAGAGTAAGGTAATCGAATCTCATAAAAGATTTGTGGCTGAAATAGAAGCAAAGAATGAAGAAAAGTTATCTAGAACACAAGAGTTATTCTCATTACAAGCTCAAGCATTAAAAGAATTAGGTTATACAGAACTTAATAATGAAAATGCTGCTGAATTTTTAGAAAAACTTGCAGAGATAGAAACAAGAGGAGTATAGCACTCCCCTTTTTATATGATAGAGAAGGGGAAGATACTCCGTTTAGTGAAATTAATATTCATTTAATTTTAATTGATTATATATATAAATAGTTAATATTAATCAAAATATATTAATATAAGATTATTATAAAAAATATTAATTTTATAAATAATTGAATTAATTTTATGATAAATGATTTTTAGGCATTTTTAGTGCAACTCCCCCTATTTAATTTATATTTTAAGGGGAGGGGTTAAAGGATTATATATTTGTTAATATTTAATATGTATATAAGGGATAGTTAAATTGATGTAGAATATATAAACTAAAAAGAGAAGAAATTGTTATGTAATATTAACTTGGTGTATTATAAAGACTTTTATAAATCAATGATTAGGTGGAGAATTACTAATGTTTTATTTAAAAATATGTAGGTTCCTATAATATATGTTATGTTAACTAATATGTTGGATGAATATTTATTGCGGTACTACTCTCTTATAGTAATATTATGGTTAGAATAGATATTATTATTCCAGTAATTGTTCCAATTAAAATATCTATTAATTTATACTTATTTAATTCTTGGAATATTTCATCTATGCTAACTGTTATCATTATTGATCCTACAAATATTAAGATAATGCTTATAATGGTGTTATTTATGAATCTATATAGAATTATGTATGCTAGTAATGCTCCTAGGGGTTCTGATAAACCACTTAGAAGGGTCCCTACTACACTCTTTTTATGGGAGTAGGTGGAATAGTAAATTGGAATAGAAATTGCAATTCCTTCAGGAATATTATGAAGAATTATAGCTAAAGCGATTTTTAATCCTAATCTGGTATTAATTGATGTGGTTAAGAATGTTAGTATTCCTTCTGGCAAATTATGAATCATTAGGGCAATTATATTTAGAATACCTATTTTATATAAACTACTCTTTTCCCCTTCTCTTTTTATTATTTTATTATTAATTTGATTAACTAACCATTTGGATAATAAAAATGTCCCTATGAGGCTAAAAATGGCTAATATTAAGTTATAATTATTATTTAAATAAATAAATCCTTCAGGTATTAATTCTAGTATAGATATTGCTATCATTATAGTACCACTGAAGGATAAAGATATTCCAATAAAACGATTTATATTTTTAGGTTTAAAGTAAGTAAATAAAGAGCCTATTATGGTAGATAAACCTGCTATTAAGGATATAATAAATGATAATAATATTTTATTCATGTTTAATTATATGAATAAAATATTATTTATATTAAAGATGTTTTGGTGATATATCTCTTTTTTGTTTTTCTTTTACTTTTATTAAATCTAATTGATTATCTATGCTTTCTAAAGCATTTTTTATTTTATCTAAGTCTGTAAATTTTTCGACACTAACTCCTGCTAGTCTAAATAAATGATTTGAGACAATATTAGAAGCTTTTTCATATTCTTTTAAATATACTATTTTAGTAATTCCAAGGTTTACGATTCTTTTAGCACATTCCATACAAGGAAATAATGTTACATATAAAGTACTGCCAGTTGGATCAAATCCAGTTGGGAGATTATCTAGAGCATCTGCTTCAGCATGAACGACAAAAGAGTTTTTAATTTGAAGCAAATCTCCAGTTGCTTCTCCCAATGAATCCCATGGCATGATATCATCATCCATACCTTTTGGAGTTCCGTTATATCCGATTGATTGAATATAATTATCTTTCACTATTACAGCCCCTACTCTAGTTCTTGGGTCTTTGCTTCTTTCACTTGCTATTAGAGCAGTGGTCATAAAGAATGTATCAAAATCTATATAATCTAATCTTTTTCCAGGCATAAATATCTCCTCTTTTTTATTGCATGAAATATTATATATTATGATAAAGTTTTTATCAATAAGAATAATTATAATATGGTAGATTTTACCAATATAAAACCTTAATCTTTGCTCATAATATTATTAGGAGGTATTTATGAATAATAGAAAAAAATGTCATAGTAGAAATAGTATGAATAATACTAATTCTAAAAGACAAGAAAAAAATAATCGCTAGTTAACTTCTAGGATAATATTCTTCATAATCAGATTTTAATTTTTCATTTGATAAATGAGTATAAATCTGAGTTGTTGAAAGGTTTTCATGTCCTAAAAGTTCTTGGATTATTCTTAAATCTGCACCATTTTTAAGTAAATGAGTTGCAAAAGTATGTCTTAAGGTATGAGGAGATATATTCTTCTTGATACCTTTTTTTATGGCATAATTTTTAATGGTTTTAAAAATAAATTGTCTGGATAATTGCCCTCCTCTATTATTTAAAAACACATATGTAGTATTCTTTTTATTTAATAAATGGCGATAATTGTTTAAGTAGTTTTTTAGGGCATCAGTGGCATAATCACCTAAAGGGATAATTCTTTCTTTACTACCCTTACCCATAATTCTAATTAAACATTCATCTAAATCAATGTTAGATAATTCCATACTAGTTAATTCACTAATTCGAATACCTGATGAATATAATAGTTCTAAAATGGCTTTATCTCTAGCATTATATTCATTTTCTATTTTTATATCTAATAATTTGGATACTTCATCTAAAGTTAGATAAGTTGGTATTTTTTGCTCTAGTTTAGGCCTGTCTATTTCATTTGTAGGATTATAGGATATTAATTCGATTGCTTCTAAATAGTTATAGAAGCTTTTTAGAGAACTAATATTATGGGAGATGGTTTTATTTGTTAAATTGTTTATATGTTTTAAATATAATCTGATATCATCTGGAGTGATGCGTAATAAATCTTTTTTTATAAATATATTAAAATGATTAACATCATTTAAATAAGCACTAACAGTATTTTGACTATAGTTTCTTTCGAATGATAAATATTTTTCATAATCTTCAATTAATTTATTATTCATATGTATCACCATTTATATTATAACATTTTTTCTTTTAAATAATTAATAATTAATATATAATATTTTAGAGGTGATTTTATGGAACTTTTAGCTAATAAAATGAGACCAAATAAATTAGAAGATATTTATGGACAAGATCATTTGATTGGAAAAAATAAGGTACTTTCTAATTTAGTTAAGAATAAAGTATTATTTTCTTGTATTTTATACGGGCCTCCCGGGACGGGAAAAACTTCTATTGCAAATGCTCTTATTAATGAGCTTGGATTTAAAGCTAGGTTTTTAAATGCTGTTGTTAATAAAAAGGAAGATTTTGATGTTGTAATTGAGGAAGCTAAGTTTTATGATGGGATGGTTTTGGTTATTGATGAAATACATCGCATGAATAAAGATAAACAAGATTTGTTACTTCCTTATTTAGAAAGTGGTTTAATTACGATGATAGGTCTTACTACTAGTAATCCTTATCATTCTATTAATCCAGCTATTAGAAGTAGATGTCAAATATTTGAAGTTAAACTTCCTTCTAAAAAAGATATTTTAAAGTGTTTAAATAAAGCCTTAACCTATTTAGATAAAATAGAGGTCGATTCTGGGGTTTTAGATAAGATATGTGATCTTGCTAATGGAGATATTAGAAGTGCTTTAAATATCCTTGAAATGGCTTATTTTAGTGCTAATAAATATCATGTTACAGAAGATACTTTAAAAAGTATAAATGCTAAAGCAGTTGTATATATTGATAAGAATGATTCTAATTATTATGATTCAATTAGTGCACTACAAAAATCTATTAGAGGTAGTGATGCTGATGCAGCTGTTTATTATCTTGGAGTTTTACTTGAAGGTGGAGATTTAGATATTATTTTTAGAAGACTTTCAGTTATTGCTTATGAAGATATTGGTCTTGCTAATCCTTCAATTGGACCAAAAGTAGATTCAGCTATTAATGCTGCTAATAGATTAGGCTATCCTGAATGTGTAATTCCTTTGTCAGCTGTTGTTATTGAAATGGCACTATCTCCTAAGAGTAATAGTGCTTATATGGCTATTGATAGTGTTTTATCTACTATTAGGTCTGGTAATAGTGGTAAAGTTCCTAATCATTTAAAAACTAACAGTAAGGATTATAAATATCCTCATTCATATAAAAATAGCTGGGTAGATCAACAATATCTCCCAGATAAGATTAAAGATATGAAATTTTATCATCCAAAGAATAATACTTATGAAAATAATTTAAATAAGTTTAATCAAGAAATGAAAAAATAGTGCTTAGGCACTATTTTTTTGTCATGTCATTAATAATATAACTGGCACATATTAAACCAGCTACTCCAGGAACGTAACTAGTTGTTCCTAATTTTTCTTTTTGAGCTGGTGGTTCCGTGCTACTTACAACTTTAAATTTACGATGAATATGAGCATCTTTGACTCTCTTTCTTAAGATTCTAGCAATTGGATCGTTACTAGTTTTATCTAGGGTTGTAAGGGAAAACTTTGAAGGATCAAATTTATTTGCTGTTCCCATACTAGATACTAATTTATATTTATTGGCATTTTTAATAAGTAATAGTTTTACTATTAAATCATCACAGGCATCTACTACATAATCATATTTCTTATCTAGGATTGTATCAAAATTTTCTTCAGTTATAAAAAGTTCTCGGGCATCAATATTAATATTAGGATTTATTTCTAATGCTCTTTTTTTCGCAACTTCTACTTTAGGAAGTCCGATATTTTTATTTGATGTTATAATTTGTCTATTTAAATTAGTTTCTTCTACTTTATCACCATCAACTATAGTGAAGTTTTGGATACCAGAACGAACTAGGGCTTCAAAAGCATAGCCCCCTACTCCTCCTAGACCTACTACTAAGACATTTATTTCTTGGATTGATTTGAATTTATCCTTACCAATTAAGCTAATTAATCTTTCAAACATATTTTCACCTTCTAACTAAAATAAAAACCTAGAAAATAGTCGCAGTGATAAAAACCCGCTCTCGCCAGGTGGGCGCCACATAAATGATTTTAGGATCCCTGAACAAGCAGGTATTCAACACCACCATTTAATTAGGCTCCCAATAATCACCATTAGTCGGTTTTATATTTGACCACTCTCTAGGTAATTTAATTATATCATTAATTTCCATAATTTAAAACATATTTTATTCATTTATGTAAATTTGATTTTTTTGAAAGCCATAATTAATTGAAATCTATCTTAACATGGGCAATAAAAAAGTAAAGCAAGCTTTACTTTTAATTATTAGTGCCTTTCCATCTTTCTATTACGTTACAGTTAGATGAATATGGTAATGGATCTGGTAAATCCATTTTAATTAGTAATGGAATTTTAAAGGCATTACCAAATGATACTAAAGTACCTGATTGTAATGAATTTAATTTTTCAATAATATCTGAAGAAACATTTGGTAGCATTTTTTCTATGTATTCTAAGTCTTTTGGATGAGTCATCTTAAGGACTAGGAAGTTACTCATTTGGGCAACTACAGTTTCAGATATATCTACTGGTCTTTGACTTATTAAATCTATTATAACGCCATATTTACGTCCTTCTTTAGCTATTCTTTCAAAGATATTATAACCAAGTAAGAATTTATCATTATCGGCTACAACGTAACGGTGAGCTTCTTCTATGATTAGATGGAATGGAATTGATGCTCTTATCTTACGTGATTTAGCAAAGTCAAATGTCATTTTACTAATTATTTTAACGATAACTTTTGCTAAGTTATCATCAATATCTTCTAGGTTTATATTTACTATTTGACTACGACGATTATTTAAGATAATTAAACTTGAAATATATTGTTCTAGTGCCATATATTCATTAACTTCAAAGATTTTAGCATTGCTTCCATTTATAATTGAATGAAGTCTTACTTTTAGAATAATAGCGGAATCTTGCATGATGCGATTAGTTAAGAATCCCTCTCCTATTAAGGCAAAATCTAACGCACGAGCGATATCTTTTAAGGTAAAGAATGGTTTTTCTGGCATTGGGATAGTTGCTTCTAATTCATCATCTAAATGACTAGCAATATATTCATTAATTAATACACTTTCACCAAATTCACCTTTTGAATCAATACCAAAGCAATCAGCAAATCTTCTTGTATAACCAATTCCTTTAATTTCAGTATTCATACTGAAATTAGCAGTTGAACAAGATGCTATAATAGTGAAGATATCGTTCTTTTTACCGGCGGCATTTTGATTACTAAATAGTACTGATTGAATAGCTTTAGCTATTAAATGATCTTTTAGTCTTTCTATTTCTGGAGTTGTTTGACTAAATAATTTAGCTAGTTTCATAGTTCTTTCAATAATAGTTAATTGGGCATGATTATCAGCATTTAATAATAAAGCAATATCATCATTAGTTAATAAATATACTGGAATATGAAGTGGCATATCTGTATCTTCGGTTGGGTTGGTTGTTAGGAATTTATACTGATAGTTTGGATTAATTTGATTAATACCTCTAAAAGCATTTTTATATTCACCATATGCATCAAAAATAAATAAATTGGCATTAAATGCTAAAAAGTTTTGATTTAAGAAGATGTTTTGAATAATTCTTGATACTGAACATGATTTACCAGAACCAGAGTTACCAAAGATAGCTAGGTGGTTAGAAAATAAATCATTAATTCCAGCATAGATACTTCTATTAGCATAAATAGGACTTTTACCAATATATAATGAATTTGGATTGTTACTACCCATAATAATATTTAATTCTTCATCATTTATGACTCTTAAGGTACTTGTTAATGTTGGTTTTTTTATGGTACCAGCAATAAATCTTTCTCCTTGGAATTCTCCTAAAAGTTCAATTTTAACTGTTTCGTCATCAATGTTTTTAACTTCTCCTAGTAGTTTATCTTGTCCACTTTCAAAAACTACATGTAAGTTCATTAAGTTAGCAATAACATTACCTTCTTTATTTAGTTCTACTATGGCATTATTATCACTTATGTATTTAATTTTTCCAAACATATTACCAACCTCTTCTACTCTAATAAATATAACACAATTTTTAATAAAAAAAAAGCCATTATTTTATGGCTGTTTGTAATGCTAATCCAGTAATATTTGATAATCTATCAATTATATCTTTATATGAATCATCTTTTAATGATTCTTTAACTTCTTTTAATGCTTTTGTATCAATAGTTTTGTTTCTATATAGGTTTAAGATAGTATTCATTAATAGAGTTTTAGTTTCAATATCACTACTTTTTAAAATTTCATCTATGTCAAATGTTTTTAATGAATTTATGGCGATAGCAAATAATTCTCTTTCTAATTTATCTTTTGGAACTTGTTTTTTTACAAAGAAGGCTCCTATGTACTCTACTACTTCATATGATTTTTTTCTTAAGTTTATGAATGCATCTATTGCTCGCAACTCTTTTTCAGTATAGTTTTTATTTAAAGGATTACTTTCTATTGGAATAGTTTCTACT
>CACXGV010000025.1 GCA_902767375.1 uncultured Erysipelotrichaceae bacterium | reverse complement strand
TCTTGACTCCTTAATAACTAAAATAATAAATTTTTCTTTGCTTTTGACCATAGTTGTACCTCTCTTTCTAATAAAAGACGGATACTGTTTGTCATTTATTGGCTTTATATTCTAGCACTTTTTAAGATTTTGTCAATATTCGTAGTTTACTTAATGGTTTTTAAGAAATTTTCTAAATCTTTAAGCTCTATTGGATTATTGAGATTAAAATGATAAACCTCTCTTCCAAAGTTAAAGAATAGAAAGACATGATTATTAACTATCATACGATGAGGTTCAACATAATTAAGATTAGTTCTTTTAATGTTTATTAGATTACCTTGTATGTATTTTGGCTTAACATTAACATACTTGCATATAAAGTCTAATCTGTTTTTTATCCCTTCATCATAATCTAGTTTGTGCTTTTTGATTTGTAACATATAAAAAATCAACTACCTTTCTAGCAGTTGATTTTTCTATGTATTTAAAGCTCTAAACCCTAAAAGTTAGAGCAGTAAGTACTACTGGCAGGGGTGGAGAGAATCGAACTCCCATCAAAAGTTTTGGAGACTCCTATGCTACCATTATACCACACCCCTGTGGGTAAATAGATTATAGCATAGAATCTTGTTTATTTCAATGTTTTAATTGATTTTATGATATAATGATATTTGGAGAATGATAAATTATGAAAAAAAGATTAATAATTAGTTTTATATTTTTAATTATTTGGACTATTTTTATTAAAACTAATAATACTAGTTGGTTTGATGAGCCAATTTATAATTTTATTATTTCTTTTAAAGATTATGCCTTAACTAGTGTTATGAGAATTATTTCTTTTTTTGCTAGTGCTAAGTGGCTTATAGGAATATGTTTAGTCTGTTTAATTAGTTTGTTGTGGAAAAAGTATTATTCTTTATATTTAATGTGTACTTTGTTTTTTTCAACAGGGTGTAATTTAATATTAAAAGCTATTTTAAAAAGGGATAGGCCATCTATTTTATGGCTTACTAATGAAACAGGATTTAGTTATCCATCTGGTCATGCGATGGCTAGTATGGCATTTTATGGTGCTATTATGGTATTAGTTAAATATTCTAATGTTAGTTCTAAAAAGGCAGTTTATATTTCAACAGGCATATTAATATTTTTAATTGGAGTATCTAGAGTTTATTTAGGTGTTCATTATCCATCAGATATAATTGGAGGATGGATTATGGGATATATTATATTATGTGTTTTAGATTATATTGTAGGAGGTATATATGAAGGCACTATTAAGTGGCGCTAGTAGCGGAATTGGAAAGGATATGGCTAAGTATTTAAATAGTCTTGGTTATGAATTAATATTAGTTGCTAGAAGTGAAGATAAGTTAAAAGAACTTTGTGATAGTTTAGATAATAGTAAATATCTAGTATATGATTTAAGTAAGGAAGAAAACTGTTATAAATTATATGAAGAAGTTAAGAATGAAGATATTGATTTAGTTATTAATAATGCTGGATTTGGTTTATTTGGATATTTTGATGAAACCGATTTAAATAGAGAACTTGAAATGATAGATCTTAATATTAAAAGTGTTCATATTTTAACAAAATTATTTCTAAAAGATATGATTAAAAAGGATAGGGGAAGAATACTTACAACAGCATCATCGGCGGGATTCTTTGCAGGTCCTTATTTAAATACTTATTATGCAACTAAGAATTATGTTTTAAAGTTAATGTTGGGAATTTATGAAGAACTTAGAGTAAGAAAGAGTAATGTTCATGTAAGTGTATTATGTCCAGGACCAGTAGAAACAAATTTTAATAATGTAGCTGGTGGAGAATTTGCTTCTAAGGGATTAGATAGTGAATATGTTGCTAAATATGCAATAGATAAAACTTTAAAAAATAAATTAATCATTGTACCTGGTACAATGATGAAATTAGGGGTATTCTTTTCAAGATTTTTACCATATAAAGCCCAACTTAAAATGGTTTATAAAATTCAACAAAATAAAGTTAAGTAATTTACATATATTTATAATATATGATAAAATTAGCAAGGTGATAAGATGTTTATATTGATTCTTAAAACAATTATATTAGGAATAATAGAAGGTATTACTGAATGGCTTCCAATTAGTAGTACTGGACATATGATACTAGCAAATGAATTTATTAAATTAAATGTTAGTGATAGTTTTTGGGAAATGTTTGAAGTAGTAATTCAGCTAGGTGCTATTATGGCAGTAGTTGTATTATATTTTAAAGATTTATTCCCATGGGGATTTGGTAAAAGTAAAAGAGATACAATTTTAACTTTTAGATTATGGGTTAAAATAATAATAGGATGTATTCCATGTGCAATTATAGGTTTATTATTTGACGATTTTATTAATGAAAAGTTTTATAATCCTTGGACAGTTGCTATTATGTTAATTGTTTATGGATTATTATTTATAGTAGTAGAAAATATTCATAAAAATAAAAAAGCTAGAGTAGAGGATATTAATAAATTAAGTTATACTGATGCTTTAAAAGTTGGCCTTTTTCAAGTACTATCTATAATTCCGGGTACTAGTAGAAGTGGAGCAACAATTTTAGGTGGTTTAATGATAGGGTTAGATCGTAAAGTAGCAGCTAATTTTACATTCTTTTTAGCTGTACCAGTAATGGCTGGAGCATCATTATTAAAGATAGTTAAGTTTGGATTTAATTTTACTTCTAGTGAAATAATTGTTCTTTTAGTAGGAATGGTTACTGCTTTTGTAGTATCAATCTTAACAATTAAATTATTACTTAAATATATTAAAAATAATGATTTTAAAGCATTTGGATATTATAGAATTGTTTTAGGAATTATTGTTTTATTATATTTTATATTTAAATAACAGGTGGTTTTAATGAAGAAGAAGATATTTTTAAGTCTCGTAATGATAGTTCTATTTGTTTTTGGCATCTTAATATATGACTTTAGTGATGAGATGGGTGAAGAATTAGTAGGACATAGTTGGTATATGACTAATAATAATGAAGTATATGTATTATCTTTAAAGAACAATATATTTGATTTAAAAGATGAAGAGGGAAAGAAAGCAGAGATGTATCGTACCTGTTCAACATTTCAATATAATAGTAATGTAAGTATGATTAAACTTAGATGTGAAGGTGCTTCTAAAAAAATATATATTTCTAATGTAGATGATAATAGTTTAGTTTTAAATGATGAGGGGGAAGAGTATGTTTTTTATAATAGTAGAGAGCTAGCTTTAGTTGAAGATTTTAAAACAGAAAATGAATTATCTAATGAAGAATATGATGAATTACTTAGTATTAGTTTTGATCAAAATTTAATTATTAATTATAATAAATTTATGTCTTTATATAAGGGAAAAAGTAGTGTCTATGTTGCTTTTATAACTAATAATATTAATTATCATAATGTTTATAAGTATGTAGTTTTAAACAATTTAATTACTAATAGTTCGAAAAAGTTTTATTTAATTAATGTTGATAATTTAAATGAAGAAGAATTAAAGAAAATTAATAAGATTACTGATGTTGAAGAATATAAAGATGTAGTATATGTTTTTGAAGTTAAGAAAAAGAATATTAAAACTAAAGTTAAAATAGATGCTTTAGGTAAGAAAGATTTAATTAATTATCAAAATATATAAAACTGATATAATTATCAGTTTTTTTAATAATATGTTATAATCTTTAGCGAGGCGATTTTTATGATTTGTTTAGTAACTGGATCTTCTAGAGGACTTGGTAAAGAAATAGTTAAAGAGTTTGCTAGAAATGGTTATGATGTAATAATTAATTATAATAAAAGTGAAAAGAGAGCTTATGAACTTGCTGAGGAAATTGGAGATAAAGCAAGAGTTTTAAAGTGTGATATTTCTAATGAAGATGAAGTTAAAGAGATGTTTAGAAAGATAGATCATTTAGATGTATTAATTAATAATGCAGCTATTGCTAGCGATAAAGATCCTTTGGAGAAGAGTGCAATGGAATTTAATAGGGTCTTACATACTAATTTAACTGGAACATTTTTAGTTACTAAATATGCTCTAGAGAAGATGGATGAAGGATCAATTGTTAATATTAGTAGTACTAATGCACTTGATACATATTATCCAGAAAGTATCGATTATGATGCTTCTAAAGCTGGGGTAATAAGCTTAACTCATAATTTTGCAAAGTATTTAAGTGATATTAGAGTTAATTGTATATGTCCTGATTGGATTGATACAGAAATGAATCAAGAAATGGCTGAAGATTATCGTAAGAAGATAAATTTTATAAAAGCAGAAGATTTAGCTAAATTAGTTTATAAAGTAGCTGTTGATAAGAATATAAATGATCAAATTATAAAGGTGGGAAATAATAGTGTTAAATAAAGTTTTAGAAGTGGAAAAAAGTCTAAGAGATAAGTATAGTAAAGTAGACGAGATAGTTCTTGCTAATAGTAAAAAAGTATTAGATGCTTTTCATAAAGAAAAATTACAAGCTAGTGATTTTAATGGAACGTCAGGTTATGGATATGGTGATGTGGGAAGAGATAAAATTGAAAGAATTTATGCAGATGTTTTTAAAGCAGACAGTGCTTTAGTTAGAAATCAATTTGTAAGTGGTACGCATGCTTTAACAGTCGCTTTATTTGGTTTACTTAGACCAGGTGATACTTTATTATCTATTACTGGGCTACCTTATGATACCCTTTATAAAGTTATAGGGATAACTCCTAATGAAAGTTCACTTAAGAGTTTTGGTGTAAATTATAAATATATTGATTTGAAAGAAAATGATTTTGATTATGATAAGATTAAAAATGAGCTTGATGGAGTAAAAGTTGTTCATATTCAAAGAAGTTTAGGTTATGGTAATAGAGATACTATTAGTATAGAACAGTTAGAAAAAGTAATTAAGTTTATAAAAGATATAAATAATAATATTATTGTTTTTGTAGATAATTGTTATTGTGAGTTTTGTTCTTTAAAAGAACCTTCAGAATTAGGCGCTGATATCGTGGTAGGTTCTCTTATTAAGAATTTAGGAGCTGGGATTGCTAATAATGGAGCATATATAGTTGGTAAGAAGGAATATGTGTCTTTATGTGCTGAAAGACTTACAAGTCCAGGACTTGGTAGTGAAGTAGGACCATCACTTGGGCAAAATAAAAATTTTTTACTTGGATTATATTTAGCACCAATGGTTGTTGGTAATGCTTTAAAGGTTAAATTATTTACTAGTGAATTATGTAAGAAAATAGGGTATAATGTTATTAATGATAATTTAAATGATATAGTACTGGGAATAGTTTTTAAAGATAGAGATAAACTTGTTAAGTATGTTAAAGCTATTCAAAGTGCTAGTGCAGTTGATGCTCACTTTAGTCCTGAAGAAACTGATATGCCAGGATATGATGATAAAATTATTATGGCAAGTGGTTCATTTACAGATGGATCTAGCATAGAATTATCATGTGATGCTCCAATTAGAGAACCTTATATTGCATACCAACAAGGTAGTTTAAGTTATGAATATGGTAAGATTGGAGTTATTAGTGCACTGGAAAGCATAAGTGATTAATAATGAGTGAAAAGATTGTTAAATGGTTAATTGGGATATTTGGAGTAGGTTCATCGATAGGAATAAAATATTTAATTATATTTATTATTTCTTTGATGCCAATCTTAGAACTTCGTGGTGGGCTTATTGCAGCTTCACTTTTAGAAGTTCCACCTCTTACTGGTTATATAATTTGTATAATTGGTAATTTAATTCCTGTACCTTTAATATTATGGTTTTTAGATTCAATTTTTAATTATATGAAGAAACATCATATATTAGAAAAATTTGTCTTATTTTGTGAGAAAAAAGGTAATGCTAAAAAGGGGCAAATTGAAAAATATGGTTTTTGGGGATTGGTTTTGTTTGTAGGTATTCCACTTCCGGGAACAGGAGCTTGGACAGGTTGTTTAATTGCAACGCTTCTTAGAATGGATCGAAAGAAAGCTTTTTTAGCAGCTTTACTTGGAGTTATAATGGCAAGTGTTATAATGATGATAATAAGTTATGGAATAATAGGTAATTTAGTGTGAGGTGTGTGTTATGGAAACTGAAGTTAAAAAAACAGAAACAATTAGTATAGTAGGCTTTATATTTTCGTTTTTAATGCCTTTGGTAGGTCTTATTCTAACAATTATAGGATTGGTAAGAGCTAAGAAAAATGAATCTCCTAAGGGATTTGCAATTGCTGGTCTTATTATTTCTATAGTATCTTTAATATTTAGATGGTTTTTAATTGTATTATTATTCTTTGCTTTAGGTGTTACTAGTAAAGAAAGTACTAAGATTCTACAAAAAGGATATGATGGTTTTTGTCAAAAAGCGCAAAGATGTGAACATTCTTTTGGAGATTATTATAATTGTTATTATGAAGATGATAATGTTAAATATAATTTAACCTGTCATAAGAATGCTATTAAAGATAAAATTAAGGGAGAAGATAGTCCTAAAGAAGATGAAAATGATGGATATTCACTTGATGAAATTAAGAAAATAGCAATTAAATATTTAGAAGATAGAATTGAAGGGGAAGTTACTAATTCAAGTATTAAAGAATTAGATAATAATATGGTTGAAATATCTTTATATGTAGATGATTATCAAACTATTTATACGGTAAATAGGGATACTTTAATTGGATATGATAATGAGGGTATGTATATAGATTTAAATAGTAAGTTAGTTACTAATAATAGCGTTTAGGCGCTTTTTTTATTTATTAATATATGGTATATTTATAATAGGGATGATGAAAAATGGCAGGACTATTTGATTTTGTTTTTCAATCTGCTAAGAGTAGTAGTTATTATAGAGATAAAATAGATTATCTTGTACAAAGTAGAAAAACTATTAAAGATAAAGATTTTTTTACATTATTTAATAGTCTTGATGGCATACAAAGACTATATTTTGTTTTTGGCATTTTGGCTGGTGAAAATATTTCTTACGAATATTTCGATAAAGCTACAGAATTATTAAAAAATATGGTTAGTGATTTGCCAGTTCAAACTATAAAAGAACAATTTGAAATGGCAATAAAAGAAGTAGGCGCAATAAGACAAAGGTTTGGAAATGTTTTAAAACAACTAGATAATAAAAAAAGATTAGAATTAATTAGATTAGTAATTAATGATAAAAATAGTATTATTAATTCAGCTTTAGAACATGTAGATATTATCGGAACTATTAATAAATACACCGATAATGTTGAAGAAAGAATTGCTTTATATAAAGAGTTTTATGAAAAAATTAATTTTATGAAATTAGAGAATAATTATTCTTATTATGATTCTTTTGATAGTTATATGTGGGCTTTAACTGAATTAAAAGATATTGATATTATTACTGATTATTTAGATAAGTATGATGATAAATTTATTAATAGAATAGAAGCATATGCTCATATTTTGCTTGATAATTCTTTACCTCTTGTTAAGCAAAAAGAATTATTTGGAATAATAGTTAAGAGATTAAATGATGAAGAATTAAAAGCATTTATTCAAGGACTTGCAGGGATTAGAAAGTCTACGGGGATAGTTAAGAATTGTAAAGGAATAATTCCTCTTAGTTATTTGGGAGATTATTATTTAGTTAGTAAACCTTTAATTGGAAATCTTCAAAAAGAGTTAGATGAACACTTTAATGCGATAAATAAGGATAATTCTAAGGAGTATAAAGAGTTTTTAATTAAGTTTATAACAGGAGTCAGATTTAATGCTGATGATTGTTTGTTAATTATTAATGATTATTTATTTAAGAATAGGGATAAATTTAATGAAGAAGATTTTAGTGAGTTACTTGCTAATGCTTTAGTTAAATATTGTTCTAATATAGATATGATTTATGAAATAAATGAACGCTATGATAAAGTTAGAAATACTATTATTAGTACGATTAGGAAATATAAAGAATATTTAACAGCAAAGGATATTTCGTTTATAATTAATAATATTTCTTATTCTAATAATATGTTAAGGAAGAATTTGATTAAAATAGATACTAAAACTGATATGGATTTTATTTTAAAAAATGAAGATATTATTAATTTTGATGTTATTAGAATAAATAGTAAATCAATAGATGATCCTAAGTTTCAAGAATTCTTTTTTAGAAAAGTACATATTAAAGAAGAAGAAAAACCTTTATTTTTAGATATAGCAAGATATCTAACAAGTATAAATATAGATATATTTAAGACATTGAATTTTAATTTATTATCTAAAAAATATGCTTCAATGTTTGAAGAAGAGCATGATGGTAAAATAATTTATCCAGGACTTAGAGTTATTGGAAGATATCCTGTATTACAAAAATCTATATTAGAGTTAAATGATGAAGACTTAAAGGTATTTAGATTAGTATTTAAAGAAGTTGTTAGTGATGATTATGATTATACCGTTTTGCTTAGAAGAATATTAGATACTTTTAGCGAAAGAAAAATTGTTAAATCGGTAGCTGCTACAATTGATAATTATAGTGAAGAAGATAAACATACTATTATTAATTCATTAATATTTGTTCTTTCTAAGAATTCTTTTGTTAATATAGGAAAAGTAGAAACACTTCTTAATTTAAATGAATTTATAACTAAAAAGTTTAATGAGAAAACATTTACATCAATTGTTGATGCTAAAAACTGTTTACTTATGTATAAGTATGGTTTAGATTATGCGGAAGCTAGAAGTTATTGTAATAGATATGCTAGTGTATTAAATGAAAATTATCCTTTTTTAACTGAAGAAGATAAGAAAATAGTATTTATTTTAAAACAAATAAAAGAAATATTACTTTGTGATGATATGAATACTTTAAAAGAATATGTTAATTCAAGTTCTAAGGATAGTTGTAATTTAGACTTTAGGTTTTCTGCTTGTTTTGAAGCTCAAATTAGAAAAATGTATGCTAGAGTTTTAAATGCTGAAATATTAGATGTTAGTAGTTTAACTGAATGTAAAGATAATTTGGGAGTATCTAACGGATGTTATTTTGCTTTTGATGAGAATAATCCTAAAGAGTTTAAAATTCTTTTAACAGCACTAGGAGCATATTCAAATTATACAAGACCAGATAATTATGCTGATGATTGGTTTAGAGCAACTGATTCAGTTCATGCTTTTTGTTCTAGTTTAATATCTAATCAAATGATGGGTACAGCTAGATTATCATTTGCTTGTTTAGGCTTTAGTAATGTGCCGGAGAGTAATGTTTTGCTCCTTGCACCATTTGATATTGGTTCGTCTAAAGCTAATGTAGAGATGGATACAGCTTTAAAAGTAAGAGATGAGAAAGTTAAGTTTATGTTTCCATCAGATATGATAGATTATACAAGGCATACTCATAATGAAATTGTAATAGATAGAATGAAGAACAAT
>CACXGV010000024.1 GCA_902767375.1 uncultured Erysipelotrichaceae bacterium | reverse complement strand
CGTAAACAAAATAAACGTAACTTTAGAAAATTATGGATTACAAGAATTAATGCAGCTTGTCGTGAAAATAATATTTCATACTCAAGATTCATTAATGGCTTAGCTAAAGCTGGAGTAGAAATCAATCGTAAAATGCTTTCAGAAATCGCTATTGATAATCCAAAATATTTTGCAGAATTAGTTAAACTTGCAAATGATGCTTTAAATGGTAAGGTTGCTAAAAAAGCTGAAAAAGTTGAAGCTAAAGAAGAAACAAAAAAAGAAGAAACTAAAGATTTAGCTAGTTTAACTGTAACTGAATTAAAAGCTATGGCTAAAGATAAAGGCGTTGAAGGTTATACTTCAATGAAAAAAGCAGAATTATTAGAAGCTTTAAAATAAGCTTCTTTTTTTGTGACTTTTTTTCTTCCTTAATCGTTTATATAATGTAAGTATATATTTACAAGAGGTGAATAATGAAAGAAGACTTTGAAAGAATTTTTAACTTATATAGTAATGATGTATATCGACTAACCTATAGTTATCTTTTAAATAAAGAAGAAGCAGAAGATATAGTTCAAAAAACTTTCTTTAAATATTTTAAAAAATATAAAAAACTAAAACTCAATGACTTAGAAATAAAAAAATGGCTTTTCAGAGTTGCTATTAACGAAGCCAAAGATTATTTAAAATCATCTTATATTTCTAAACGAGCCGAGTTAAATGAAAACATTTCAAGGAAGAACATAGCTAGTAATGATATTCATAACATTCTAAGTAATATGCCAGAAAACTACCGTACAATCATTTATTTATATTATTATGAAGGTTATTCAATTAAAGAAATAGCAAAAATTGAAAGAAAAAGTGAATCAGCAATTAAAATGCGACTATCAAGAGGAAAAGAACTATTAAAAAAAGAAATGGAGGTTTAAATGAAAGATATAAAAAACAACTTAAAAAAAGATTTTAATTACATAGATTTATCTGATGAATCTAAGAATAATATCCTTAATAATATTTATTGTAATTACAATAAATACAAAAAAAGAAGAAATATAATATTAAGTTTTTCTCTAGTATTATTTATTTGCCTAATTGGGTTTGGTGTATCATACGCTGATGAAATAGTTGATTACTTTAAGGTCAAACAGGTAACCTGCAAAAATGGAGTAACTAGCACAATAGGACAAGCCAAAGACATTCGTAAAGTTATTAATTATGATGCTAATATTCCTGAATTAACACCTGATGATGAAAATATAGTATATAAATATTCTGAAATTGAAAAATTATTGAATACAAAACTTGTCAAGAGTACTTTTGAACCATCAGAAACTTTAAACCTATATAATTGTCAAAAAGATTCAAATAAAATTGCTGCTCTTAATTTTAGAGTCCCAAGAGACAATAATCGAAGATATAATATGCATATATCTTTAATCACTAAATACTATAAAGGAGAGAGTACAATTGAATGGAACACTAAAAACAATTTAATGTCAAATGGATTTCTAATAAAGAACCTTAATACTAAAGCATATATATTACAATTTAGAGGAGAAGAATGGACAAGTTCAACATATCAGATTACATTTATTTATGACAATGTTTTATATTGGGTTGTTTATTCCCCTAGAACTATTGATAAAGAAGAAAGAAAAGAGCAAATAATGAATTTTCTTGATTCTCTATATGTATAAAATAAAAAACTAGCACTTGCTAGTTTATTTATTTTGCATTAATAAATTATATGATTGACCAGGAGTAATAATATCTCTCTTTTCCTTATAAACTGGAATTAAATGCAAATGATAGTGTTTAACTGCTTGATAAATTCCATAATTAACATGTAAAGATAATCCATCTGGACTAAATGTTCTATATTGAATTTCTTTAATAATTTTAGCTGCATCATGAATATGACCTAAAGTTTCATTATCAATATCCATAAAATCTGTAACATGTTTTTTAGGCATAACTAAAATATGACCATTACTATTAGGATTAATATCCATAACAGCTTTTACATATTCATCCTCATATACTGTATAAGTAGGAACTTCTCCAGCAATAATTTTACAAAAAATACAATCCATTATCTATCACCACTATAAATATATCATAAAAAATGGAAAAATTGTATACATTTTATAGGCGAAAGCATACATTAAATTAGAGGAGTGATAAAATGGCAAATACAAAAGAAATTGTTACTAAAGCAGTAATTGGGAAAACCAAAAAAAGTTTTACTGATACTTTTGATGTAACAATTGATCAAAGTGTTAATAATGTTTTAGGATGCTGGATTATAAACCATAATTTTAAAGGATATAACAACAACGGAAAAGTAGATATAAATGGATCATATGATGTAAACGTTTGGTATTCATTTGATAATAATACTAAAACTAATGTAATAGTAAAAACTTATACTTATAATGATACTGTAAATGTTAAACTCAAAGAAGAAGAATCATTATCCGATAATCATGACATTATGGTAAGAAGTTTAAAAGCCCCTAGTGTTGATGATGCTATAGTAGATGACCATACCATCAAGCTAACAATTCAAAGAGAACTGGGCGTTGAAGTAGTAGGAGATATGTTAGTTAGGATTAATACAATTGATGATTTTGAAGAATATGAAGATGATGATTTAGACATTGATGTAAAAGAAAACTTTTTAGAAGGTGTCAACCAAAAATAGTTGACACCTATATTTTGTTATGCTATATTATAAATTGTAAAAAAAAGGAGGCAAATAACATGGCTGTAAAATTAAGATTAAAAAGAATGGGTTCAAAACAAAGACCATTTTATCGTATTGTAGCTGCTGATTCAAGAAGCCCAAGAGATGGTAGATTTATCGAAGTAGTAGGTACATATCAACCAATCTACAAAGAAAACAATGTTACTGTAGACGAGGAAAAAACTCTAAAATGGTTAAACAATGGTGCTATTCCAACTGATACTGTAAGAAAT
This sequence comes from uncultured Erysipelotrichaceae bacterium, assembly GCA_902767375.1. Classification (GTDB taxonomy): domain Bacteria; phylum Bacillota_I; class Bacilli_A; order RF39; family UBA660; genus CAG-533. The sequence continues at coordinate 17,295 of CACXGV010000024.1, read as the reverse complement.
CTTTTAAGTAAAGCTGGAATTTGGGCTAAGTATAAAAATGCTGAACCAAAAAAAGAAACTAAAAAAGAAGAAAAACCAGCAGCTAAAAAAACAACTGCTAAAAAAACAACTAAAAAAGAGGCTTAATTATGCATAAAGAATTAATTGAGTTTACTGAAAGTTTAGTTAAAAATTTAGTTAAAGAACCAGATATGGTTAGTGTTCAAGAATTTAGTAGCGATGATGAAGGTATCATGCTAGAAATTATTGTCCACGAAAGTGATATGGGTGCTGTAATTGGAAAAAGTGGCAAAATGGCAAGTGCTATTCGTACACTTATTCAAGCATATGCTTATACTCACGAACTAAAGAAAATCAAAATAAATATCGACTCATTCTAGTCGATATTTTTTATTGGTTTATTATTTATTTCAAAAGTATACGAATTATTACCAGTAAGCATTTCGTATATTTTAGCTACCTTAAGCTCATATTTCTGCGCTACAAAACTATCGGATATTTTTCTATTAACTAAAACATCTGTATTAAGATTTCTTAAATAATCTTGACCTTTATCATTAAAACCTAATAGTTTAATATAATCATAGCTTAACTTCTCACGATCTTCTTTTGTAAATCCAACCAATATATGAATAAGCATTCTTTTAATTCTATTATAAGTATATCTTTTAGATTTTACTTTATCAATTAACTCATCTAAAGAATTAACATTATCTATTTCTTTAACAAGTTTATATTCAATTCCTTCATCAACAGATAAATATTTACTTAAATCATTATCAGTCAATATTTTATATTTAATTATATTAAATAATAAATCATCATTTACTTTTAATAATCTATCTCCATAAGCTGTATATTTACTTACATCTAATCCTTGATTATACTTTTCTCTAATATTAGAAGCACTTACGATTATCTCATCAGAATGAGTATCATGATAATCATTTGTTCTTTTAATTGATATAGCCTCTATATTTAAATTATTCTTAATTATAGATTTAATATAAGAAATACCTAACAAATCATTAGGACTATCTATATTTATTCCTAAAGCCTTATTTAAAGCTGTAGGGTAGTTTAGTCCCTCATCTAAATAATCTTTAATCTTTTGATTGAAACTATCTTTAAGTTGCATAGAAGCACATCTTTTTAATACTTCAATATCATTTGATTCACTACCAAAAACTAATTTTGTACAGCCTAACTTATCTAAAATCAACGTGCCACATTCAGCAAAAACATCTGCTGCTTGAGAACCAAAAACAAAAGGAATCTCCACCACGATATCAATATTATTCTCTAAAGCAATTTTTATTTTTTCTTCTTTGGATAGTAAAGAAATCTCACCGCGTTCTAAAAAATAACCATTTAAGGCAAGTACAATTAGACTATCAGGAAACATTTCCTTTATCTTATCAATATGATATTTATGTCCATTATGAAAAGGATTATATTCACAAATAATTCCGATAACTTCCATAAGCCACCTCTTGAAATGTATTATAACATATTGTCCCTAAAAACAAAAAATGATATAATTTAATCATAGAAAAGAGGCCCACATATGGCAAGATTTAATATTTATTTTATTCATTCTGATAAATTTGATTACAATAATATCTTATATAAAAGACTACTTGCAAGTAGCACTTGCTTACAACATAATTTAATACTTCCAATGACTAAAGAATATCAGGATAAATATACTAAAGATTTAATGAATAAAGCAGATCTTATTATTTGTGAAGTTTCTCATCCATCATGGGGATTATGGCTAGAGCTTAAATACTTATCTAAAGTAGAAAAACCGAAGCTATTCCTATCATTAGATAATAAAATTCCTAGTAAATTTAAAAAATTAGTTCCAAGCCTTAGACAAACTAATGAAACAAACTATATTAAAACTATTGAAGATTTTATAAATGAAAATGCTGCTCAAGCTGTAGATGTTCATAAAGATAACACTATTACCTTAGGAGAATTATAATGTATCTATCTAAATCAAAATATTGCCTAGGAGTACAATGTAATAAAATTCTATGGTTAGATGAACATTGTCCGGAAGAAAGAGTAGAAACATCTAATGAATCAGTATTAGATAATGGAACTAAAGTCGGAGAGTGTGCTAAAGAATTATTTGGCTTTCATATAGATATTAACTTTAGTGAAAATTTAACCGAAATGATAGCTGATACTAATAAAATTCTTAAACTAGATAAAATAGTTATAACCGAAGCATCTTTTCAATATGAAAAGAATTTTTGCAGTGTAGATATTCTAAAAAAAGATGGTAATAACTATGAGATATATGAAGTGAAAAGTAGCACTAGTGTCCATGATATTTATCTAGATGATATATCATATCAAGTATATATTTTACTAGGACTTGGTTTAAATGTTACTAAAGCTTCAATTGTCCACATTAATTCAAATTATGTCCGTCATGGAGATTTAAACATTCAAGAATTATTTAAAATAAATGATGTTACAGATATTGCTTTTTCTAAACAAGAAGAAGTAAAAAATAAAATAAAAGAAATAACAAAATATATGGAAGATATCCATGAGCATGATGAACCACTTGGACTTCATTGCGCTAGTCCATACCCATGTCCATATTTTAATTACTGTACAGCGCATTTACCAAAACCAAATATTTTTGATCTTAAAAGGATGCGTAACAGTCAAAAATTCAAACTATATAATGAAGGCATAATTACCTTTGAAGATTTACTTAAAACTAAAATAGATTCTAAACTTCAAACTCAAATAGATTATGCTTTAAATGATAAAGAACCTCTAATAAATAAGAATAAAATAAAGGAATTCTTAAATACTTTATCTTATCCATTATACTTTTTAGACTTTGAAACTTTTCAAGAATCAATTCCATCCTACGATGGAGTAAGACCTTATGAACAAATACCATTTCAATATTCACTCCATTATTATGAAGAAGAGGGTGGGAAGCTTAAACATGAAGAGTTTTTATCCGAACCAGGAATTGATCCAAGAAGAAGTTTAGCTGAAAAACTAGTTAAAGACATTCCTAAAGATGTTTGCACCTTAGCTTATAATATGTCCTTTGAAAAAACAGTTATTAAACATCTAGCCTATACATATCCAGATTTAAAAGAACATTTAATGAATATTCATGATAATATTAAAGACTTAATGATACCCTTTAAAGATATGAATTATTATACTAAAGAAATGGAAGGATCTTTTTCCATTAAATATGTTTTACCAGCTTTATTTCCTGATGATCCATCTTTAAACTATCATAATTTAGAAGGCGTTCATAATGGCTCTGAAGCAATGAGTTCCTTTGCTAATATGGCATCTCTTTCTAAAGAAGAACAATTAAAACTAAGACATAATCTATTAGAATATTGTAAATTAGATACCTATGCAATGGTTAAAATCTATGACAAATTAATAAATGTCAAATAGTAAAACTATTTGACGTTTTTATTACGTAAACTAAAAATCTATTATATAATGTAAATAATAGAAGAGGTTTTGGAGGTGAAATAATGAATAATAATGATGAATTAAGTTTTGAAGAATTAGAACAAGTTGGCATGCCAAGTTTTATCGATTTAAACGAATTTATGACTGCTTTTGAAAAAGGTGATATGCAAACTGTAGTTGATATGGGAGCATCATTAATGGCAAGTGCAGCATTAAATAATCGTCAAAAAGAAGAAATAGCAAAACTAATGGATCAAGCTAAACATGTATTAAATAACAAAGAAGAAACAAAAGGGTTTGGATTATAAAAACTAATGCATCTATTGATGCATTTTTTATTTATCCTAGATAAAATAAGGCTTTGCTTATATTTTTTGCTTTACATCTTAATTATTGCGTGTTATAATGAATTTACAGATTTAAGTGGGCAGAATATCCCACTTTTATTTATGTATAAGGAGGGCTATGCAAAATACGTTAGATGAAATTAAAGGTCTTATTGAAGGACCAATGAAAGAAATGGATATTACAGTTGATTCAATTGAATATGTCTTAGAAAACAATTATCATTTCTTAAAGATTGTTTTAGACAAAGTAAATGGTATTGACTTAGATACTATTGTTGAAGCAACTAATATTATTAATCCAATTCTAGATGAACATGATTTAATAAAGGAAGAATATATCTTAGATATATCTAGCAAAGAAAGAGGTTAACAAGATGAAGAAAAGTAAAGAAACAAACGAAGAATTTAAAATGAATGGATTAGAATTCATTAAAGCTGTTAAATTAGTTACTGCAGAAAAAGGCATCAGTGAAGATGTTATTTATGAAGCTATGGAACAAGCTTTAATTACTGCTTACAAGAAAAACTTTAACTCTAAAACAAATGTTAAAGTAGATATTAATAGAGAAACAGGAGATATTAAAGTTTATTCATATTTAATTGTTGTAGATGATTATATTGAAGGTGAGGAAGTAGTTGATGAAGAAGGAAACATCACTTATACTGAACCTGAAATAAATGAAGATGCTCAAATATTACTAGAAGATGCTCAAAAAATTGTTCCTGGCATTAAAGTTGGCGAAACAATTGAAGAGGAAGTGACTCCACATGATTTTGGTAGAGTAGCTGCATCTACTGCTAAACAAGTATTAACTCAAAAAATTAGAGAAGCTGAAAGAAATAGTATTGTTGAGGAGTTCTCTGATAAACAAGATGAATTAATGGTTGGTATGCTTGCTATGGAAGATGCTAAAAACTATTATGTAGATCTTGGTAGAACTAGAGGAATATTGCCTAAATCAGAAATGATTCCAGGAGAAACAGTAAAAATGGGTTCAAGCATTAAAGTATATTTACAAAAAATTGAAGCAACTACTAAAGGACCACTTATTTTATGTTCTAGAAAAACAAATGGTTTTGTAAAAAGATTATTCGAATCTGAAATACCAGAACTTGCTGATGGGACTATAGTATTATATGGCGTAGCTCGTGAGCCAGGAGTAAGAAGTAAAGTTGCTGTTTATTCAACTGATACAAGAATTGATCCAATTGGAACATGTATTGGTGAACGTGGTTCTCGTATTGCTAACATCTTATCAGAATTAAATGGCGAAAAAGTTGATTTGATTAAATATGATGAAGATGAAGCAACATTTATTGCTAATGCATTAAGCCCAGCTCAAAACGTTATAGTAAATATCTTAGATAATACTAAAACTAGAGAGGCACTTGCGATTGTTAATGATGAAAATTTATCACTAGCAATAGGTAAAAAAGGAATTAACATTAAACTTGCAAGTAAACTAACAAAATTTAGAATTAACGTTAAAACCCTTGAGCAAGTAACAAAAGAAGGAAATGAAAACTAAAAAAATTCCAATGAGAATGTGTGCTTTAACTCATGAAAAATTTCCTAAAAAAGATTTAATAAGAATAGTCTTCTATGAAGGAAATGTTTCTGTAGACCCAACCGGTAAACAAAATGGTAAAGGTTGTTATTTAAAAAAAGATTCAGAAGTAATTGAACAAGCACGCAAGAAAAAGATTTTAAATCATATATTTGAAACAGAAGTTTCTGATGAAATATACGATGATATTTTAAAATTAATTTAATATATAGAAAGAGGTGTTCTTATGAGTATTAAAGAATATGCTGAAGAAATGGGATTTACCGTACAAGAAGTTTTAAACAAATGTAAAGAATTAGGCATTAACGTATCTAGTGCTGATGAATATTTAAGTGATGACGATTTCGTAACTTTAGATGTATCTATGAATTTAATAAGTACTGATAATGAAACTAATTTTGAAGAAGAAGACGCTTTAGATGATGCAGTTGATGAAATCCTTGGCGATCAAATCGAAGTATCTGAAAAGAAACAAAAACTTAAAAAGAAAAACTCAAATCCTATATCTAAAAAAGATAATGTTGATTATTTAAATAAGAAAAAAGCTATGTATAAACATAAAGATAAATTATCTAATGATAATAATACTGAAAATATAGTTCTTTATGAAAATAATATGACAGTTAATGACTTAGCTACTGCTTTAAATGTTAATGGAGTTGAATTAATTAAAAAATTAATGGCTCTAGGAACTATGTTAAATTTAAATCAATCTATCGACTTTGAAACTGCTGAAATCTTAGTATTAGATTATGGCAAGACTTTAAAGAAATCTGAAACTCAAGATATCACTAATTTTGAAGAATATGAAATAATAGATAAAGAAGAAGATCTAATTAACAGACCTCCTGTAATTACCGTTATGGGACATGTAGACCATGGTAAAACAACTTTACTAGACTACATTAGATCAACAAATGTTGCTGCTGGTGAAGCAGGGGGGATTACTCAAGCTATTGGAGCTTATCAAATTGATTATAATGGTAAAAAAGTTACCTTTATAGATACTCCTGGACATGCAGCTTTTACTGAAATGAGAGCAAGAGGTGCCAGTGTAACTGATATCGTAATCATTGTTGTAGCTGCTGATGATGGTGTCATGCCACAAACAAAAGAAGCAGTTGATCATGCTTTATCAGCTGGAGTTCCAATTGTTGTAGCCGTAAACAAAATGGATAAACCAGATGCTAGTCCAGACCGAATTATGGAAGAAATGGCTGCTTTAAATATTGTCCCTGAAAGCTGGGGTGGAAATATTCCTTTTGTAAATATCTCTGCTAAAACTGGAATGGGAATAGATAAATTATTAGAAACAGTTATTACTATTGCTGAAGTATCTGAATTAAAAGCTAATCCAAATCGATATGCAGTAGGTACTGTAATTGAATCTAGAATAGATAAAAATATTGGTGGAGTAGCATCATTATTAATTCAAAATGGTACTCTACGTTTGGGAGATCCAATAGTTGTTGGTACAACTCATGGACGTATTCGTACTTTAAGAAATGATCGTGGAGAAAATATTTTATCTGCTGGACCAAGTACTCCTGTTGAAATAACTGGATTAAATGATAATCCATCAGCAGGTGATAAATTCATGGCTTTTGAATCAGAAAAACAAGCCCGTGAAATAGCAGAAAAAAGATTTATTGAATTTAAGAATAAAAAACAAATTAAAGATGCTGTTTCATTCGATGATTTATTTAATAAAATTCAAGGTGGAACTAAGGAAATAAATGTTGTTTTAAAATGTGACGTTCGCGGTTCTGAAGAGGCAGTTAAAAACTCACTGGAAAAAATTGATGTAGAAGGCGTAAAAGTTAAAGTAATTAGAAGCGGCATTGGAACTATTACTGAAAGTGATATTGTTTTAGCAAATGCTTCTGATGCTGTTGTAATTGGATTTAACGTAATTCCATCTGCAATAACCAAAGAAGTAGCAAAACGTTACAATGTTGAGATTAGACTATACCAAATTATTTACAAATTAGTAGAAGAAATGGAAGCAGCTATGAAAGGTATGTTAGATCCAGAATTTGAAGAAAAAGTAGTTGGTAATGCTGAAGTTAAACAACTATTTAAATTTAGTAAAGTAGGTACTATAGCCGGATCTCTAGTAACAAGTGGAATAATTAAAAATAAATCAAAAGTAAGAATAATACGTGATGGCGTTATTTTATATGATGGAGTAATTGCATCACTTCAAAGAGAAAAAGACACTGTTAAAGAAGTTAAAAATGGGTTTGAGTGTGGTATTACTATCGAAAATTTCAATGACATCAAACCTGGAGATGTCTTTGAAACTTATGAATTAATTGAGGTGAAAAGATAATGGCAAGTATTAAAATAGAACGTATCGCATCGAGCATTGCTAAAGAATTATCACAAATATTTTATGAAGAAGTTCATAATGAAGTATTAAAGAGTGTAACCATTGTTGATGTAAAGGTAACTAATGACCTAAGTATGGCCAAAGTATACTATACATTCTTAGGAGATTATGATAAGGTTTTAGTTCAAGAAGAACTAAAAAATGCTAGTAGTTTTTTAAGATGCGAACTAGCTAAAAGAGTTGATATAAGAAATACTCCAGAACTTAGATTTGTCTATGATGAAAGTACTGAATATGGAGAACATATCGACGAAATACTTGAAGAAATACACAATGAAAATAATAAATAGGAGGTAGTATGATAACATTTAAGAATATAACTAATGCTGAATATAAAGATACTTTACAACAAATGATTAAAGCTCACTATCGTGAACTATATGGTGAAAATTGGGAAGTAAAAAACTTTTTTCAAAGAATGAAGGATTCTCGCTCATTTAGTACTTTCCGTACCGAAAGAGATATGTCTGAATTATTTAAAAAATCAATATATGGAACAGTAGCCTATGGTATTTTTAAAGATGAAGATTTAATTGGTTTTGTCTTATTAGATGTTTTAAATTCAACAAATAAAAAACTAGAAGTAGAAACATATGGTCAAATGTATCAATTATATATTAAACCTGAATACCGTTTCCAAGGTAAAGATCAAGAATTATTTATCTCTGTATTAAATAACTACTTAGATGAGTATTTCTTAAAACATGGAGTAAACGAAGTATTAACTGAACTACCTGATGATATCAAATACTTAATTGAATGTGGAAAAGCTTTAGGTTTTTCACAAGTAAAAGAATCTAAAAACGATTCTGGTATATCTACATCTTTATGGCAAAAGAAGATTTAAATGGTTTAATAATAATTAATAAACCTACAAATATGACTAGTAGAGATGTTGTCAACATTTTATGCAAAAAATTACAAACAAAATCTATTGGTCATATTGGTACTTTAGACCCGATTGCTACCGGAGTATTAGTATGTCTGATAGGAAAATATACTAAATTAACTAATATTCTAATGAATCATGATAAAGAGTATATTGCTTCTTTCAAATTAGGATTATTAACTGATACTTTGGATATTACAGGTAAAATTTTAAAAGAAGATTCTTATAATATTAATAAAGAAAAAGTTGAAAGGGTTCTTAATTCTTTTATAGGATCATATAACCAAGAAGTACCCATTTATTCAGCAGTTAAAATAAATGGCAAGAAGCTTTATGAATATGCTAGACAAAATGAACAAATAGATTTACCTAAAAGAGAAGTAATTATTTATTCATTGGACCTTTTATCCATTGAAGATGGTATTATAACTATTAAAACTAAGGTATCCAAAGGTACTTATATTAGAAGTTTAATTAGAGATATTGGTATAAAATTAGAGACTAATGCTACTATGACATCATTAAAAAGGACTAAGTTAGGTAATTTTAATCTAGAAGATGCTTATTCTCTAGAAGATATAGATAATAATAATTATAAAATATTATTGCTTGAAGATTTCTTAGATTTAGAAATCATAAACTTAAATGATAATGATTACTTTAAAGTTAAGAATGGTCAAATATTAGATATAAATACTAATAAATATATTCTATTTAAATATCAAAATAATAATGTAGCTTTATATCAAAAATATCAAAATAAAGTAAAGCCTTTAATAATGTTTAAATAAAGGCTTTTTTTATTTTAGAAATTATTTTATACTTAAAATAAGGTAGGGCACTTATGGAAGAAAAAAAGAAAGATAAAATTATAATTTATATTTTAATAGGAGTCCTTGTAATATTACTTTTAATAATTGGTTATTTTTTCTTAATTAAAAAAACTCCCACTAAAGATTCTAATATTCCATCTTCAACAACAACCACAACTATTAAAGAAGAAGAATCTTCAACAACAACCACGACAAAAAAAGTCAATGATCCTAAAACTATTGAGCTTAAACTAGATGGCAAAAGGTGTATATCTGCTTTAGGAGAGTATTACTTAACACATGATACATATGTAATAGATGGTTTTAAATTTAGTGGAGAAGACTACACTTTTAAATACATAGACAAAGACACAAGAGAATACTATTTAAATGATAAACTATTATTTAAGGCAGAATCTAATGAAGCAGTTCTATCAAAAGTTTGTAATTATGAAGATTATTTACTTATTACTATGGGATGGGAAGGATATCCAACAACCAGTGTCTATGATATTAATGGAAAATCATTATTAACCTTTACAGGAGACTTTAATTATAAAAATGGTTTATTATTTATTAATGAATATGATTACAATGAGGGTGAAGATTTTTATACTATGACTAATTATAGTGTCAATCTTGCTAAAGATGATTTTACTAAACATCAAACATCTATTGATAAGATTAATTGTGATGAAGCAGGATATGTTTGTTAAGCACGAAAGTGCTTTTTTTAATTATTAAATGGTTAAACTTGCAATATATTGCATATATTTGTATAATATACAATTATGAAAAAGAGAAGAATATATTTTTATACAATATTTACAATTATATTTTTTATATGTACATTATTTGCATATGTTAAATTAAATGCACCTGTAAATTATAAAAAGGTAGCAACGGTTGCTTACAAAGAACCTGAGAATACTCCTAAAGAAGAACCAATTATTTGGGATGGATTAACCGAGAAAGAATTAGCTGCTAAATTAGATAAAAACTTATATCATGAATTAGCTGGTACAGGTAAATTCTTTGCAGCATATACTGCTAAAACAGGATTAGACCCATACTTAGCTGTATCCATAGTAAATCTAGAAACAGGATGCAAATGGAAATGTTCTTATCTAGCAAGAGTTTGTCATAATATTGGAGGGATGAAAGGTCGACCACATTGTGGTAGTGGAAGTTATGCCAAATTTGATTCACTAGAAGATGGAATAGAATCTTATTTGAATCTTCTTTATAAAGGATACTGGTCTAAGGGTTTAACAAATGCTAAAAAGATGAATTCAAAATATGCTGAAAGTTCAACATGGGCTGATAAAGTAAATAGATATTACGAAACAATTAAGGCTTCTTAATTGTTTTTTTGTTTGTAGTTTGTTATTATTATAATAGGTGAGGATTATGAAGTATAAATGCTCTAAATGTGGTTTTATTCATTTTGGAGAATTACCAGATGGATATTATTGCCCTTTATGTCATTCTAACTTTTCCTATTTTAAATTAATAGAAGTCGAAGAGAAGAAATATAATCGTAAACCAGTAAATCCAGATAATCCTGGAATTAATAGAATCCCTGAAAAATGTATCAATTGCGGTGTCTGCACTAAAACTTGTGAAAATATCGTTGGTATTAAAGATGAAAATGTTTGCATCAAATGTGGTCAATGTATTTTAACTTGTCCAACTGGAGCACTAACTCCTAAGTATGACTATCGTAAGGTCTTAGAGTTTATAAATAATGAAGAATATACTGTCATTGCGATTACTAGTCCTGCTGTTCGCGTCGGAATAGGGGATGCCTTTGGCTATCCAGCTGGTAAGTTTTTAGAAGGGAAGATGGTAGCTGCTTTAAAAGCTATCGGATTTGATTATGTTTTTGATACAACATTTGGCGCAGATTTAACTAGTATGGAAGAAGCGTATGAACTTAAAAATAGATTAGAAAAGAAAGAATTAATGTTTTCAAGTTGTTGCCCTTCCTGGGTAAACTATGCTTGTATCTATCATCCAGAACTTATAAAAAATTTATCAACTTGTAAAAGCCCAATTGGTATGGAGGCATCAATTATTAAAGATTACTATCTAAACATAGATGAAATGGATAAAGACAAAACTATTATTGTTGCCGTAACTCCATGCACATCTAAAAAAGCTGAAATATTAAATGGTGATTGTGATTATGTTATAACTACTAGTGAGCTAGCCCATTTAATACGTGAACAAAACATAGATTTTAGAAAACTAGAAGATGCTGAATTTGATTCTGTAAATGGCTCATCATCAGGTACTATCTACGGGGCAAGCGGAGGAGTTACATTATCAGTATTAAGAGTCTTATATAATTATTTAACTGGTAAAGATTTAACTGCTGATGAAGTATCTATTAAAGAAAAAGAATTCTATAAAGAAATAAAAGTAAAGATTAATAAAGAAATAATAACCTGTGCATCAGTAAGTACTTTATATAACTTAGAAAAGCTTTTAGAAATAAAAGATAATTTTAACTTTATTGAAGTAATGAATTGCGCCGGTGGTTGCATAAATGGTGGAGGTCAAATCCTAATGCCACAAAATGAAAAAGATAAGTTAAAAAAAGAACGTAGTAAATCATTATTTAAAGACGATATCAAACCTCATATCAAATATCCATATAAAAATCCAATTATTAAAAATCTATATGAAGATTATTTAGATAATCCAGGTAGTGAAATAGCTGAAAAAATATTTCACACTAAACATAAAAACTTAAGTAGAAAAAAAGGTGATAATAATGACTGATGAAGAGTTAGTTGCTAATTTAAGATTGTCTATGGAAGCTGAAACTAAAAAAATAATTGCTAAACAAAACTATGATTTTTATTTATCTAAATTAGGCAATGATACTCCTGAAGCATTAGAATTATTAGAAAAAATAAAAAATGGTTATGAACCAAATGAAAGAGATGTATTTGTTATCATGTGTAACGATTTAGAACAAATAAAAGAATATACTACCTTTTATGATCTTAGAGAAAGAATTAAAAATGGAATAGTATCTGAACAAGATTTTAATTATTTAATAAGTGCAATGCAAATAAATGATCCTGTTATTGAAGAACAATTAAGAAAGAAATTTATAGAAAAAGGTATCCTTGTTAAAGAATACCCCAAAGACCAAGAAACAAAAAGATTTTAAGAAAACTTAAAATCTTTTTTTATAATACATCATCATCAAAACCTAATTTGTTTCTTGCAACATATATAGGTCTTTTTTTAATTTCTAAATACATTTTAGAAATATATTCACCTAGAATACCAACTGCCATTAGATTAAGTCCACCAAGAAGTAAAACTACACAAATAAGTGATGGATAACCAGGAACGTCTCCCCCAACTATTAAAGTCTTAATTAAAACTACAAGCAAATAAATAAATGCGAATAAGGAAAATATAACTCCTAAAACAGTTGCAACTTTAAGTGGCTTAACACTAAAGTTTATAATCCCGTTCCAAGCATATTTAAATGAACTTTTAATATTAAAGTTAGATTTACCAGAATGTCTATCTTCAACTTCATAAGCTAAATATTTAGTATTAAATCCAACCCAAGAAAATATTCCTTTAGAGAATCTATTATTTTCACCTAAAGATAGGATAGCTTCAACAACTTCCTTTCTAAACATTCTAAAATCAGAAGCTCCCTTATGAAACTTAGTATCACTTAAAATGTTTATAAAAGAGTAGAAACCATTTTTTAAAAATTTAGCAAGGCCACTTTCTTTTTTGCGAGTTTCATTAACCATAGCAACAACATCAATAGCTTCATCTTCATCTAAAACTCTCATCATCTCGAGTAAATATTTTGGATTTTGTTGTAAATCAGCATCAACTACTACAGTATATTTAGCATTACTATGGGCAAGGCCAGCATATATTGCTGCATCTTTACCAAAGTTTCTTGAAAAATTAATAACCCTTACATGCTTTTTATCATTATCATAAATATCTTTTAGCATTTCAAAAGTTTTATCTTTAGATCCATCATTAACAAAAATAAGCTCATATTTAATGTCTTTTAATGTATCAGATAAAACTTTATGCATTAAGGCAACGTTTCCTTCTTCATTATAACAAGGAATAACAACATTTAACTTCATATTACACCTCGAGATAATTATAACATATCTTGACAAATTGTAAAACCATGATAGAATAAAGCCTTAAGGGTGATAAAATGACAATAAATACCGCACTAAATAGAATTTCCTTATCAATATTATTAGATAAAGAAGTCACTTGGGAAGAAAGTGATCATCTAATGATATTAAGAAAAACATCTCCCATAGTTATTAATTCAAATAATATGGATTTAACTCGTACAGTAACTAAAACAGTTAATAGAAAAGACAATAAAGATACATACTATTTTGATAGTACTATTCAAACTAAAGCAGGGCATGTTTTGCTTACACATGAACTTAGAGTGATACTTCCTCATTGCGAGTCAGTATTAACCGAAAAATTAAGTCCCCTAGAAATAAAAGAGTTTATTGCACTTAATGAAGAAGCAAAAGAAAACTTACATACCCATTGGATTGGTAAGAATGATATAACCAAACCAATAATGGAATATGCAGAAGAACTATTAACAATTAAAGAAAAGGGAAAAGAACTATCACTAAAATAAGAATTGCACTAATGCAATTTTTTTCTTGCTAAAATCGTCAAAAAATGCAATTTTCCCCTTGAAAAACATATATTTTATGGTATAATTTACATTGGTTTGACTGGCTTAGATGTGCGAGGTTGCTGATACACTAGGGTAAGTTGTTAAAACCAAAAAGGTATCAGGTTAATTTGCTACGGAGCTATGCCTATACAAGATATGGACGAAGGGAGGACATAATAATGTCAAAAGTAAGAATCAAACTAAAAGCTTATGATCATAGAGTTCTAGATAGCGCAGCTGCTAAAATTGTTGAAACTCTAAAGAGAACGAAAGCAGAGGTTAGTGGACCAGTTCCTCTTCCTACAGATATTCAAAAGATAACTGTACTAAGAGCTGTTCACAAATACAAAGATGCTCGTGAACAATTTGAAATGCGTACGCATAAAAGACTTATTGATGTAAAGGATCCTAGTAAGGAAACAATGGATGCTCTAACACACTTAGATATTCCAAGTGGCGTTGACATCGAAATCAAAACAAAATAACAAAACAAAATAATTAGATGGAGGAAAGAAAGATGAAAGGAATCTTAGGACGTAAAGTCGGCATGACTGAAGTGTTTACTAAAAACGGTAAACTAGTTCCTGTAACTGTTGTTAGTGTTGAACCAAATACAGTAATGCAAGTTAAAACTACTGCTACTGATGGTTACGAATCAATCCAATTAGGAATTACTGATCGTAAAGAAAAACGCGCAACAAAAGCAGAAATCGGACATGCAAAAAAGGCTAATGTCTCACCTAAGCGCTTCTTAAAGGAAATTAGAGTATCTAATGCGTCTGAATATGAACTAGGAAGCACAATTAAAGCAGACATATTTGAAGTAGGACAAAAAGTAGATGTTACTGGTACTACTAAAGGACATGGTTACACAGGTGTAATCGTAAGAAATAATCAATCAGAAGGACCAAAAACTCACGGTTCAAGATATCATAGAAGACCAGGTTCAATGGGAACTATGAGACCAATGAGAGTTATGAAAGGTAAAAAATTATCAGGACATATGGGTGTTGATACAGTTACTGTACAAAACTTAACTATCATTGATGTAAATACAGAAGACAATTATATTTTAGTAAGTGGAAATGTTCCAGGAGCTAAAGGATCTCTAATCTTAATTAGAGAAGCTGTTAAAGGCGGTAAGAAAGAAGAATTTGAATTAGTTTCTTATGAACCAGAAACAGTTGCAGAAGTAACTGAAGAAGTTGTTGAAGAAACTAACGAACCAGTTGAAACTACCGAAGCTCCAATCGCTGAAGAAGTAGCTGAAGAAGTTAAACCAGAAGAAGAAGCTACTCCAGCTGAGGAAGAAAATTAGGAGGTTTTAAATGGCAAAGTTAGATATTATCAACCTTAAAGGTGAAAAAGTAAAAGATTTAAAACTTAATGAAGAAGTATTTAATGTTGAAGTTAACGAAGTTGTATTAAAGAAAGCAATCGATTTACAATTAGCTTCTTTAAGACAAGGTACATCAAAAACTAAAACACGTGCAGAAGTTTCTGGTGGTGGAAGAAAACCATACAAACAAAAAGGAACTGGTAATGCTCGTCAAGGATCTATTCGCGCACCTCACTATAGAGGCGGTGGAGTAGCATTTGGTGTTACCCCAAGAAGTTATACTTTCAAAATGAATAAAAAAGAAAGAGTATTAGCTTTAAGAAGTGCTTTAACTTTAAAAGCCAACGAAAAAGCTTTAGTAGTTGTTGACAATCTAGAAGTTGAAAGCATGAAAACTAAAGATATCAAAGCTATGCTTGATACATTAAAATTAAATGGAAAAGTATTATTTGTATGTTCAAATGATGCTGAAAAATTATACATGGCTTCAAGAAACTTACCAAAGGTACTAGTTTTATTAGAAGAAGAAATCAATGTATATGACATCGTAAATGCTGACTATGTAGTAGTCGATGAAAAAGCATTAAACGATATTGAGGAGGTACTTAAATAATGAAATCAGATATTATATATGCACCAGTTATAACTGAAAAAACAAGTGCCTTAGCACAAGCAAACACATATGTATTTAAAGTAGCTAAACATGCTAATAAAATTCAAATCAAAGACGCTATTGAAGAAACATTTGGTGTAAAAGTTGCTAGTGTAAATACTCTTAATACAAAACCTAAAAAGAAAAGAGTAGGAAGATACACTGGAACAAGAAAAACTTATAAGAAAGCTATCGTAAAACTTGCTGACGGTAGCATAGAAATGTAGGTGAAACTTTATGGGAATTAGAAAATATAAACCAACTACCAATGGTCGTAGAGGAATGAGTACTTTAACAAATTCTGAAATTACTAGTTCTACTCCAGAAAAGAGCTTATTAAGAACTAATAAAAAGACTGGTGGACGTAACAATCAAGGAAGAATGACTGTTAGACATATCGGTGGTGGCGCTAAAAGAAAATATCGTGTAATCGATTTCAAGAGAAATAAAAATGATATTCCTGCTAGAGTTACTACAATTGAATATGATCCAAACAGATCTGCAAATATTGCACTTCTAACTTATAAAGATGGAGAAAAAAGATATATTATCGCTCCTAAAGGATTAGAAGTAGGACAAATCGTATTATCAGGTGCAAACGCTGATATTAAAACAGGAAATGCATTACCATTAGAAAATATTCCAGTTGGTACTGTAGTTCACTGTGTAGAATTAAAACCAGGAAAAGGCGCTGAACTTGCACGTAGTGCTGGAGCATCTGCTCAAATACTTGGTAGAGAAGGTAAATATGTAATGCTTCGTTTACAATCAGGTGAAACAAGAAAAGTTCTTGGAACTTGCTTTGCAACTATCGGAGTTGTTGGAAACGAAGATTTCGAATTAGTTAACTTAGGAAAAGCTGGACGTACACGTCATATGGGTATTAGACCTACTAACCGTGGATCTGTAATGAACCCTAATGATCACCCACATGGTGGTGGAGAAGGACGTGCACCAGTTGGTAGAAAAGGACCAGTTACTCCTTGGGGTAAACCAGCTCTTGGATACAAGACTCGTGTTAAGAAAGCTAGCGACAAGTTAATCGTTCGTCGTCGCAATGATAAGTAATAAGGAAAGGAAATAGAATATGGCAAGAAGTTTG
>CACXGV010000023.1 GCA_902767375.1 uncultured Erysipelotrichaceae bacterium | reverse complement strand
TATGGAAATATATCAAGAACTATCTAAAGAATTTATGTGTACTTATGACGAATCAGGTAATATTGGTAAAAGATATCGTCGTAATGACGCTATTGGAACTCCATATTGTATAACTATAGATGATGAAACATTAAATAATGATACTGTAACCATTAGAGATCGTGATACAATGGAGCAAATAACATTACCTTTAGCTGAAGTAAAAGATTATATTTTCGACAAATTAAAATTCTAGTTTTACTAGAATTTTTATTTACTTATAATTTTTCTTTTTGTATAATAAATACCAATTTAGGAGGGTTTATGGAAAATTTATATAAAGAATTAAGAAATAGAAAAATACATTTAAATAGTTTTAATGCTAATTTAGGTAATGCTGATTATTATTTATCATTTGTAGAAGATTTTATACCTCAAATAGTTAATCATACCATCGATAATCTAACTTTAAAAGACATTAAAGATATCTCTTCTTTAGATGATATTAAATTAAAATATACCATTCACTTTTTTCAAGAAAGACACGAAAGTGATCCAGCTATGAGAATAGATGATAATATTATCTTTATGCATTTACCAGCATCAACTTACAAATATTTAAAAGAGAAAATAACTTTCTTTTTTGAACATTCTGAAATGGTAACTGATTTTGGTTATGATTCAAAATCTTTAGAACCAGATGCTGTTACTTTTGAAACAACTCTAGCTCATTTAATTGCTTGTTATGGATTAGAAATTGCTAAAGATCATAGAATTGAGGATAGTTTTAAAGGAGTAACTACTTTATTAACTAAATCTATATCAGCAACTGATAGTTTATCATCACATTATACTGATGAATTACATGATAGAGTTTTTGAACAAGAATTCTTAGATAATTATGTAGTAAAAATTATTAAATTAGTAATTGCTAACTTGAATCAAAGGAACTATATTGAAAAAGAAAAGAAAGATCATCCTGTTGATGTTAGAGTAGTATTAACTACGAAACCAACTAATAAGGATTTTGAAATAGCAGTAACTAAAGAAGAATTAGAATGCTTACTTCCATTATTTGATGGATTTATGAGATTCTATAACTTAGGAAGTGCAAATTATCTTTATGATATATCTGATGAAAAAGTAGGTATTACTTTTAAAACACACTTAAATGATTTAATAGATGCTTACTACATGGAAAAACAAAGAATTGAATATTTTCAAAATCATCATAAAGATGAAAAACAAATTAGCTTTTAGGGAGGAAAAAAATAAATGAAAAACTTATATCAAAAATTTGATGAAAGAAAGCAATATGTAACAATTTTTTATGACACTATAGAGGGAGATTACGAAATTCTTTTTCTTGGTAAATTTATGCCAACAATCATAGATTACTTTATTCAAAATACTAAAATAGAAGATCTTGATTTGTCATTTAGAATATATTTTAAAAAACGAAATCATAATAGTAAACCAGAAATGGAAATAAAAGGGAAATGCATTTATTTTAGTATTAATGAATATCGTTATTATACTCTTGTTGGAAACATTATTGATTTTTTCAAAGAACTTCCAGGAGGTATAAAATGGCTTGATGAAACCGAACAACATTATGATGGTATCGAAGCAAATACAACATTATTAGACTTACTAAATACTTATAAAAAAAATTTGCCAAAAGTATATAATCAAGAAAAACTTGCATCTCAAAGCGAAAAAGCTGAAGCGGCAACAGAATCTCTAGAAAATCTTTTAGCTGATGAAGTTCATGCTAAAATCTTTGAAGAAAAATTCTTGGATAAATATGTTGTTAACCTTATTGAAGATAGTATTGAAGCTATAACTCATCGTAATAATGTAGAAAAAGCGGAAAATAATTATCCAGTATATAGAACAATAAATATTAATTTTGCATCTAATGTTGAAAGAATTATTTATATGGATGATAATTATACTCAAGCATTTGGTAATATAGTTAAATATTTTATGGAATTCTATGGTTTAGGCACAGTAGAAGAAATGAATGGATTTCAAAAAATTAGATTTGCAACCACTCTTGATAAACTAATGGATGCATACTATATGGAAAAGCAAAGAATTGAGTATTATACTAGTGGCGCTTATCAAGAAACTGCTAATCAAAATACTAAATAGATAACTTTATAGTTACCTTTTTTTACGTTATTATTAAATAAATGATAATATGAAAAATATAATACTATTGTTATTTATTATTTGTTTATTATTCTTTTTTTAGATATAATATCAAAGGAGGGGCTAATATGACTTATACTATTCAAATTAAAGATGAAATAACTAAAATTGAAGATAATTCCCCTGAGAGTTTAATATCTTTATGTGTATATCTACGTTTTAATAGTGATATAACTAAAGATAAAATATCTATATTTACTGAAAATGCCTCTGTAGCTAGATGGCTATTTAAACAAATAAAATCTCATTATAATATCAATATTAATTTAACCACTAGAACTATTAAAAGATTTAAAAAAAGAAATATTTATATTTTAGAAATAAAAGAAAAATTAAATATAATTGAAAGTGATATTAATAATACTTTTAATAATATTTTAGAAGCATCTAATGAAGAAAAAATAGCTTTCTTAAAAGGAATGTTCCTATCTTGTGGTAGTATTTCTGATCCTAAAAAGAATCAATATCATTTAGAATTTTTAATTAAAGATGAACAAGATGCTATATTAGTAAATAATGTTCTAATAAGTTTAGATTTTAATAGTAAATATATTAAAAGAGAAAGAGAGTACATGGTATATATAAAATCATCTGAAAATATAAGTGATTTTATTAATGCTTTAGGAGCCATTAATGCTTTATTCTATTTTGAAGATATTAGAATCTATAAAGATCATAAAAATATGGTTAATCGTCTTAATAATTGTGAACAAGCTAATGTTGAAAAAGCTATGAAAACAAGTAGAGAAGTCTTAAATAATATCAAATATCTAGAAGATAATGATTTAATTGGTTTATTAGATGATCGCACTAAAGAAATAATTGAATATAAAAAGAGATATCCTGAAACATCTCTTGGGGAACTTGCTGACATAGTTTCTCTAGAAACTGATAAATCTATAACTAAATCAGGAATTAATCATCATATGAGAAAAATAAATGAATTAGTTAAAAGACACCAAAATAATCATTAAGATATTATTTTATCAATAAGCCCATATTTAAGGGCATCATTAGGATTCATATAATAATCCTTTAAAGTATCTTTATCAATTTTACTTATATGTTTGCCAGTCAAAGAAGCAAGTATTTTATTTAGCTTCTTTTTTATTTCTAATATTCTTTCTGCTTGTACTTTAATATCTGAGGCTTTTCCTTCCATTCCACCTAAAACTTGATGAATCATTATTTCACTGTTAGGAAGAGATAATCTTTTGCCTTTCGCTCCTGCTGCAAGTAATACCGCTCCCATACTAGCTGAAAGCCCAATCGAAACAGTAGCAACATCACTTTTTATATAATTCATTGTATCATAGATAGCTAGTCCTGCTGTTACTGATCCACCAGGGGAGTTAATATAAAGATAAATATCATCATTACTAATTGAATCCAAATATAAAAGTTCACTAACCACTAAATTAGCTAAATCATCAGTAATTTCTCCCGTAATAAAAATGATTCTACTATCTAAAAGTTTAGTATAAATATCAAAAATCTTATCTCCTTTATAATCTTTTTCTAAAATATTTGGAATAAGTAGCATAATTAATCACCTAATATATAATAAATAAAATTAATAAAAAATATTCATTATTGACATAATAATTGCAGTTTATTTTTAATTTTATTATAATATTTATAGATGATAGGAGGTTAAAAATGAATGTAGCCTTAAGAAATGAAAATGAAGCAGTCATGAATTCTCTAGATGTAGAAATCATTAAAACGATGAATGGAACCTTTACAAGAGAAGACTTAGAAAGAGAATTTATTAACTTATCTTATAATAAAGTAATTATAGATATTACATCCATTAGAAACTATTTTGATGAAAACACTCTTTTTAATTTTTTAACTTATTGGGAACCAAGCAGAGTAGTATTAGTTTTAAACAATACTGAATTTTGCAACAATCCAGACTTTTTAAAGAAATTAGTTGAAAAGGGTTTTTATAACTTTACTAAAAATGCTTCAGGAGCATCATTTTTAGTCAATAGACCAAATAATTTAGATGATGTTAGAAAGTTTTTAGAAGGTGCTACTTTATATGATAGTAATAATTCTAATGAAATAACTGCTGAAGAGAACTATAGCGTTAATCGTAACAAACATCAAAGAATTATTGGACTTCAAGGTTTAACAAATCATGCTGGTGCAACTACTTTAATGTATATGATGTGCAAGATGCTTAAAACTAAAAAAACTGTTAAAGGAATTGAAGTAGGCTCCAAAGATAGTACTTATTTTAAATCAGAGGATATAATTACATCAGATAGTATTGAAGATTTAAAGATTAAAGTTAAAACGCTTTATACTTTAGATGTAATAATAATTGATTTAAATGGAGTAGATGGACTAGATATATGTGATGAAATATTATATTTATTAGAACCAGGGACAGTTAGATTAAATAAACTATTAAAAAGTGGGCAAAATATATCAGAACTATCTAATCGAGCTAAAATAGTTTTGACTAGAAGCGCTTTAAAAGAAAGTGATGTAGCTGCTTTTGAATACGAAACAAAGATAAAAGTATTTGCTAATGTAACTGATTTTAATGAAAGATTAGAATCATCAAAAACAGTAAATAATTTATTAGTTAAACTAAAATTGTAAATAAATAATCAAGAAAGTTTACTTTTAAAAATATGTATGATAAAATAAAAATATATAAAAATATCAATATAAAATACGGAGGTTTTTATGGTAAATATTGATTTTAAGGATTTAGATAAGGGGTATACACAAATAAGTGAGATAAGCACTCACGTTAAGACAAAAGGAACTGAACTACTAAACAAAATAGATCAAAACATTGGAAATCTAAAAGTTCACTGGATTGGAACAGATGCTTCTAAACACATTAACAACTTAATTGATATGTATAGTTCACTTGGACAATTACTTACTATTGCCACTACTTTAACTAGTGCAACTGCTGACAATATCATAGCAGTTCAAAAAGTAAGATTTGCTAATAATCAAAGTGGTATGGTTGGTTCTGAATTAACTAAACAAGGACCAAATGTTGCATCTATTAGTAAAATGCCTGATACAGAAAGATATTATTGTGACCCAGCTGCTGCTAATGATTTATCAACTTTAATTGAAATCTATAATAATTACACTACATTTGCTAACACTTTTGAACAAAATACAAATGAATTAATGAACAACTGGATTGATGGTGCCAATAGAGCTCAAGTTAATAGTGCATTTAGTAAGTTCATTTCTGAATCTAAAGAGTATAAACAACATTTAGCAAATGCCAAATCAAATTTAGAGACTGCAGTAAGCAATATTAATAAGATTCAATAATAAACATCAAGTAATAAATGCATCTTTTGATGCATTTTGTTTTTAAGAATAGAGGGATACTTTA
This sequence comes from uncultured Erysipelotrichaceae bacterium, assembly GCA_902767375.1. GTDB lineage: Bacteria > Bacillota_I > Bacilli_A > RF39 > UBA660 > CAG-533. Next base: position 12,340 of record CACXGV010000023.1, on the reverse strand, counting down.
ATGAATAAATATTTAATTTCGGTATTAGTTCCTCAAATGGAAATAGAATTTGATATATATATACCTAACAATAAAAAAGTTGGAACTATTAAAACACAAATACTAAAATCTATCCAAGAAATAAGTAATGGAGCATTTAATAAAGAATTAAAAGATGTACGCATGCTTGACCGTGAATATGGAATTGAATATGATAATGATCTTTATATCAAAGATACAAAGATAAGAAACGGAACAAAGTTAGTAATACTATAGGAGGAATAATTATGACTTATAGCGAATTAAGAGATTATTGGTATGGACAATATGATTATTACAATAAACAAAACAATAAATTAAAAACGCAAAAAAGGGATTTATCAACTTATTTAACAACATTAGGAAAGTTAAGCACTAATATTGAAAACGCACATAATGATTTAGTAGAAGCAGAAAAAAAATATGCGGATGGTGGATACATTGATGGAGACCAAACCTTAGACCATGGAACATTAAAAAAAATATATAATTTGTTAGAAACCGATAAACAGGTAGCAGATTCAATAAAAAGCCGAGTATCAGCTGATATTACCGCTATGGAACAAGCAATAGAATACAATAATTCAATAGTTAGTACTTATTATAGTTATTATATGTATTATTATAATTTATGTGAATATTAAGGAGGAAAAATGGCACAATTTAAAGTAGACAGCAAGCTCTTCTACGGAGCAAAAAACAAAATAGATGATGGCCATAATCATTTATCAAAAGCCTATTCAGCTGCTATTGCAAACCCACCACCTCATGGATTTAAATATTATATGGATCTATGGGATATAAGAGATGACTTATATAATGCTGGAACAAGCTTAGTTGAATTAATAGGAAAAGTTGCTAATTCACAGCAATTATTATCAAGTCTTGGATTAATTGAATCAGAAGGGATTACGCTATTAGCTAATCTTTCTTTAAATGAAACCAAGTTTGACATAACAACTCTTGAAGGAAGAAAATTATATATATATGATCAACTAGTAAATAAGTATGGTTATCCTGAGGCAACTGCACAAGGCATAATCGCTAATATGTTAGCTGAATGTCCTGATTTAGAACCAACACATAAACAAGATGGCGGTGGTCCAGGTTATGGTATATGTCAATGGGAATTTCATTATGGTACCCAGGATGGTCGAGCTGACAAAATGTTTGCATATTGTGCAGAAGTTGGACTAGACCCAAATTCAATTGATGGGCAAATAGCTTGGATGGATCATGAACTTCAAGATTGGAAAGTTACCCAGGCTGGTAATGTATATGGAGACTTATATGATGACATGATGGATGAGAGCAGAACATATGAACAACAAACCCGTTTGTTTTGCCGAATTTATGAGGCACCAGCAGAAGATAATTCGGAATGGCGTATTTATAATGGCCAAAATTTGACCGAATTATTTAATAATCCAGTTTACACAAACCCAGTTTATAGTGAGGCAAGACAAGGAGTTGATTCATTATATGCCGATGTTCCAGATATCACATCAGTATTTGATGATACTCGTTTGGAAACACTTGCCACTGAAGCGGATATTAATCCTAATCCAGAAAACAATGAATATATCTTTGCTGATATAGACGATGGAGTTGCAGCAGCTAATATTCCTGGTGAATTTACTCCAGTTTCTCCACCAAATCAATCTGAACAAGCAGGAGAAGAGCCAGTTACTGTTTCCCCAATTAATCCAGAATCAGAACCTCTAGTTCAGCCACCTCAAAATCCTACCAGCCCACACACGGAGGATTTAGCACAAGAAACTCAACCAGTTTCAGAAGAACCTGCTAGTGTACCTCCGGTACAACCAGAGCCACAAGTAGCACAACAACCAACATCACAAACTATTAGTGAAACAGAATTACTTCAAAAAGTTCGTGAAACTATGCGTGGAGATTATGGAAATGACGAACAACGTCGTGAAGCTTTAGGCGATTTATATGATGCAGTTCAAAATCAAGTAAATCGCAATGTTATGGATGGAAACTGGGATTTTGATAGCATTCATTTATACTAAAACATCAGTAATGATGTTTTTTCTTTGAAATAATAATTAAATGTAGTATAATTATAAAAGAGAATAAGGTGGGATGAAAATGAGAGTATCTGTCATAAGACCATATAATATAAAAACACTTCTTTTGCCCGAAAAAGTCGATGGCAGTTATTGGATTGATGGAATAGATACTAATGGTACTAAAAAAAATCTAATATCCATTGAAGCTGATAATGGTAAATGGAAATTAGTAAGTAACAGTGAAGTATTTTATTCTGTTAATGGAGTAATGACTCCTAGTGCCCATCTTGAGCCTTATAAATTTTATAGTATTGTTAACGAAATAGATAAAGAATCTTTCTTATTATATACATCTCCAATAATTGAAAAATATAATACTTATGAATTAGGAGATAATCTTGATAAAGGAATAAGCATTGGAAGTAGCAAGAGATGCATGATATCCTTCAATATTATAGATGAAATAGCCTGTCAAATAATTAGAAAGAACAATAAAATATTAATCATTAATAATAATTCCAAAAATGGAATCTATGTTAATGGAGACAAAGTAACAATTCAAAAAGAATTAAAAATTGGAGATTGTATTTTTATTTCAGGATTACGTCTTATATTATCTGTTTTAAATGATAATAAATCATATGCATTATTAGTTAATAATCAATCTATTTCAAGTATTCAAGTTTCAATATTATCGACCGGTGAAGTTCACAGTCTATACGATAATTTTGTTGAACCAGAAGTTGAAAGTGAATTCCCTTTATATGAGGACAACGAGTATTTTTATAAAAAACCAAGAGTATTTCCAAAATTGGATACCTTAGACATCAAAGTGGATGCACCTCCTGCTAAACAAGAGAGTGAAGATAGGCCTTTTCTTCTGACAATAGGACCAATGTTAACTATGAGTATGACTTCATTTGTTTCTATTTTCTCAACTATGAATGCAATAACTAATGGAGAAACAACTTGGAAGAATGCCCGCCCTCAATTAATAATTTGTGGTGCAATGGTTGCAAGTGTTATTTTGTGGCCATTATTAACTAAATGGTATACTAAATTTGATAATATGAAAAAAGAAAGAAAACGTCAAAAGAAATATCGAAAATATATAGAAGCTAAAAAATTTGATATTAAAACTGCTATTGCGCAACAAACAGATTCCTTAAAAAGAAGTTATTTGACCGCATATGAAGCCTCACAAGTTATTTTGGGAAAATCACCAACTTTATGGCAAAGAAGAATATCTGATTCTGATTATCTAGATGTAAATTTAGGTAGTGGGGACATCCCAATGAAGATAAACATTAATTATCCTGAAGAAAGTTTTTCTTTAGAAGAAGATAATTTAAAAGAAATGGTTCAGGAACTTGGAAAAGAACCTAAAACACTTCAAGGAGTTCCAGTACCATATTCATTAAAAAATCATTATATAACCGGTTTATTTGGCTTGAATAATCTTCATAATTATATGCGCAGATTATTAATCCAATTATTAGCATTTCACAGTTATGATGATTTAAAAATTGTAATTTTAACTGATGAAGAAAGAGAATCTGAATGGAATATATTTAGAAATGCACCTCATATTTTTAGTGATGATAAGTCTATAAGATTTTTTGCAACTAATACTGATGAATATAAAGAAGTAAGTTATTATTTAAATAAAGTCTTCGAAAGCCGAATTCCAACTGATAGTTCTAAACAGGAATTTAATCAAGTATATTTAATTATTACAGATTCAATTAAAAAAGTAAGAGAATTTGATATAATCAAAAATATATTAGAAAATAAAAACTATTTAGGATTTAGTTTAGTAGTTATTGATAGTAAAATGACCAATATTCCAGATCAATGTACTTCATTTATAGATTTATCTACAATTACAGAAAGTAGTAGTGTAGCTGAGGTCAGAGATAATTTAAATCCATCTGAGAACAAAACATTTACAATTGATTTAAATACTGAAATTGATTATGAAACATGCATTAAAATACTTGCTAATACTCCGATTGATATAAAGAATGAAACAGAGGGAATGCTACCAAATAGAGTTAATTTCCTAGAAATGTATGATGTTGGTAAAGTTGAACAATTAAACTCCTTAGTAAGATGGCAAAAGAATAATCCTATCTTAAATCTATCTGTACCAGTTGGAGTAGGTAAAAATGGAGAAAACATTACCATTGATTTACATGAAAAATATCATGGACCTCATGGTTTGATAGCTGGTATGACAGGTTCTGGTAAATCAGAATTTATAATTACTTACATTTTATCTTTAGCATTAAACTATCATCCATATGAAGTTCAATTCATTCTAATAGATTACAAAGGTGGAGGGTTAGCTGGAGCTTTTGAGAATAATCAAACTGGATTAAAATTACCACATTTAGTAGGGACTATAACAAACTTAGATAAAAATGAGATTAATCGTTCTCTAGCTTCCATCAATTCTGAATTAAAAAGAAGACAAACTTTATTTAATAAAGCTCGTGAAATATCTGGAGAAAGCACAGTTGATATCTATAAATATCAAAAAATGTTCAGAGAAGGAATTCTTGAAGAACCAGTATCGCATTTATTTATCATTAGTGATGAATTTGCTGAACTTAAAAATCAACAACCTGAATTTATGGAAGAATTAATATCAACTGCTCGTATAGGACGTAGTTTAGGAGTTCATTTAATACTAGCTACTCAAAAACCATCAGGGGTAGTAGATCCTCAAATTTGGAGTAATACAAGATTTAGAATATGTTTAAGAGTTCAAGATAAAACAGACTCTAATGAAGTTATCAAAAAACCAGATGCGGCTTTCTTAAAGAATATTGGTAGATTCTATTTCCAAGTAGGATATGATGAAGTATTTACAATAGGACAAGCTGCATATGCTGGAGGAAAATATTATCCAACAGAAAAAGTTACTAAAGATTTAGATACATCAATAGATTTTATTAATAACATTGGATATATAACTAGAAAAATCGACACTAAAACTAAGAAAGAAGTAAAAGTGGCTAGCCAAGGGGAAGAATTATCCAATATTGTTAAGTATTTAGCTGATATTGCCAAAAGTCAAAATATAAAAACCAAAGAATTGTGGCTACCTAAAATGCCAGAATTTATATCATTAGATAGTTTAATACAAAAATATAATTTTCAAAAAGAACAATATATATTAAATGTTCCAATAGGTGAAATAGATAATCCTTCCAATCAAGAACAATTATTATTAACAATGCCTATTACAAAACATGGCAATGCTTTAATTTATGGTGCCAGTGGAAGCGGTAAAGAAAACCTTATTACTACATTGATTTATTCATCTATGGTTAATTATACACCTGCTGAAGTAAACTATTATATTATTGACTTAGGCTCAGGAACATTAAAAATGTTTGCTAAATCACCATTAGTTGGAGATATCTTAACATCATCTGATGAAGAAAAGATCATTAATCTATTTAAAATGATTAATAAAATGATTGATGATCGAAAAAAACAATTTATTGAGTTTAATGGTGACTATCAAACTTTCATTAAAAATAGTTCTATTAAAGTTCCAAATATTGTTATAATTATTAACAATTTTGAAGCTTATGGAGAATTATATGAGGGATTAACTGAAGAACTAAACAATCTTTCAAGAGAGTGCAACAAATACGGAATTCATTTTATCTTAACGGTTAATACTCCAAACGGAGTAAGATATAAACTAAGACAAAACTTCTCATTAGTATATACTTTAAATCAAAATAATGATGAAGACTTTGTTACTATTTTAGGAAATACCAACCGAATGGTGCCAGATAAACTATTTGGTAGAGGTTTAATTAAAACAAATGGAATTTTTGAATTCCAAACTGCCAGCGCCGCACCAAGGGATAACATTAGTCAGTTTATCAAAGCTAAATGCGATGAATTTAAACAAAAATATACATCAAATGCTAATAAGGTACCAGTATTACCTGCAAGTGTATCTTATAATGATGTTAAACAGTTTATTCATGGACCAAAAATGGTTATTGGATTAAACAAAGACGATTTAGGTGTTTGTACGTATGATTATAATCATAATTTCGTAAATATTATAACTTCAAATGATTTATCATCTATGAGTAAATTTATTAATCCTCAAATTAACCAAATAATTGCTACAAGAGTTGCAAAATTAATGGTAATTAAAGCAGATGAATTTGATATTGACTCAGCATATACAAGTAAATTCCAATACGTAACTAAAAATTTTGATAGTGCCTTTGAAGAATTATACAAGTATATAAATACTAATTATGAAAAATATGTTCAAAACGATTATAATCGAAACATATTTAGTAATATGCCAAAAATCTACTGCATGATAATAGGAATAGATTCATTTAGAAATAAATTAAAAGATGAAAACTCAAGCAGATTTGAAGAAATATTTAATAAAGGAAAAGATTTAGGAATAATTAATTTTATTATTGTTGATACTGTAGATAGTATAAGAAAATATGAATACGAATCATGGTATAAAACATGTATAAATCCTAACTTTGGAATTTATGTTGGGAACGGAATACAAGATCAATATACTCTTAGAATTAGTAACAAGATTCCTGAATTACGAGAAGAAGTTCCATATAATTTCTGCTTCGTAATTAAAAGAGGAAGAGCAACATGTGTAAAATATCTAGAAGTATTACCATTAAAAATTGACTAATTACTAGTCAATTTTTTTATTACTAGTTTTATTTTTACTTGTAATTTGATATACTATTATAAGATAAGGGGATGGCAAACGTGCTACTAGATAGATTTGCTTTAAAAAAATATCAATCTGGATTAAAAATGGTCATGTATGTTGCAGTTAGAGAATTATTTAAATGTGACGTTTTTTTCATGCATTCATTAGATAAAGGATTATATTGTAAAATAATGACTCAAAGAAACATTACACCAGAAGATATAAGCATGTTAGAAAATAAAATAAAAGAAATAATAGCAAAAGATGAAAAGATTAATCGTAAAACAGTAACTAAAAAAGATGCATATGATTATTATTTAAAAACTAAAGAATATGAAAAAGCAGGCAATATCCTAAGTCTAAATAGTAAAACTTGTACTTTATATGAACTTCATGGATTCTATAATTATTTTATGGGAACTATTCCAACATCAACCGGAGAACTTAACAAATTTACTATTAATTATTTAGGAGATAATGCTCTAGTTTTATCTTTCCCAATTACCACAGATCAAGAAACAATTAAATATAAATCACAAGATATGATACTAAGAAGCTTTACTGAATATGGTATTTGGTGTCAAAATCAAAATGTAAGCTATGTAACTGAACTAAATAGTGTTATTTCCAATAGTAAAATTAAAGAATTTATTAAGAAAAACGATATTATGATGGACAATCAAATATATGAACTTGCTTATACAATTCATCAAGAACACAAAAAGATTGTTTTATTAGGAGGACCATCATCTAGTGGAAAAACAACCTCGACTAGAAAACTATCTTTATATCTAGATGCTATTGGTTTAAATCCAATATATCTAAGTTTAGACGATTACTTTAAAGAAAGATTAGAAACACCAAAACTTCCTAATGGTGGGTATGATTTTGAATCATTAAACGCTATTGATCTAGAATTATTCAATACTCAATTAGAACAAATGCTAAACGGGGAAAAGGTTAAAGTACCAACCTTTAACTTCTTAACTGGTAAAAAAGAATATTCTGATGAAAGAGTAATTGAATTAAAAGAAAATGATATTATCCTAATTGAAGGATTACATTGCTTAAATGAGGAATTAACTAGTCAAATACCTGCTGATAAAAAATTAAAAGTTTATATATCACCATTTATGCCTCTTTCAATTGATAGACATAATCATATATCTACAGTCGATATTCGTCTTTTAAGACGTATAGTTAGAGACAATCGTACTAGAGGTTATGATGTTGTTCATACCCTAAAAACATGGGATGATGTTCGTAATGGCGAAACAGCCTATGTATTTCCATTCACTAATGAAGCAAATGTTATATTAAACACCGCTTATGTTTATGAAATAGGAGTTTTAAAAATCTATGTAGAACCACTTTTACATAGTGTACCAATCGATTCAAAATATTATATGGAAGCTCAAAGACTTATTAATTTCTTACAAATGTTCTTCCCAATTCCAAGTGAATATATAAGTGATGATAATATTTTAAGAGAATTTATTGGTGAAAGTTATTTTGAATAAAAGGAGAAAAATATGAAAAAAATTGTTATAAATGGATTTGGACGTATTGGCAAACTTGCTTATCGACAACTAATTGATAAAGATGATTATCAAGTAGTAGCTATAAACTCTCATGCTAAAAGTGAAGATATAGCATATATGTTAAAATATGATACCATTCATCGCACTTTTGATAAAGAAGTAGAGGTAAATGAAGAAGGTATAACTGTAAACGGAAAATTTACTAAAGTATTACAAATAGATGAACCTAAAGATTATCCATGGAAAGAATTAGATGTTGATTTAGTTTTAGATTGCACCGGAGCATTCACTAAAAAAGAAGATGCCATGAAACATATTGAAGCAGGTGCAAAACATGTTCTAATATCTGCTCCTGGTAAAGGAGAAATGAAAACAGTTGTCTATGGTGTAAATGACGATATATTATCAAGTGATGATTTAGTTGTAAGTGCTGCATCATGTACTACCAATTGCTTAGCCCCAGTACTATCTTTAATAGAAAGATTTATTGGTATTGAATCTGGTTTTATGACAACTATTCATGCTTATACTAATGATCAAAACACTTTAGATGGTTCTCACAAAAAAGGTATAGCATCTCGCCGTGGCCGTGCAGCTGCAGAAAATATTGTCCCAGCCTCAACTGGAGCAGCCTCAGCCATTGGGCTAGTTATTCCATCTTTAAAAGGAAAATTAGATGGTGGAGCATTTAGAGTACCAACTGCTGATGGATCATGTATTGATTTATCATTAAATCTATCAAGAGAAACATCAAAAGAAGAAATAAATGCTATCTTTGAAAACTTCCAAAATGAAGTATTAAAGTTTACTATGGACCCAGTAGCATCCTCTGATATAATTGGTAATCCATGTGGATCACTTGTAGATGGAAGTTCAACCAATGTTTTAGAATCAAATAAAAAAATGGTTAAAATTGTAGCTTGGTATGATAACGAATATGGTTATACAGCTCAAATGATTAAAACCATGGATGTATTACTAAAGAAATAAGCCTTTAAAGGCTTTTTTTAATACCCTAATCATATAATTAATTATGATTAAATTATTATTTGGAATTCTTATATCTAGTTATTCATTAATGTTTTGGATAATTCATCTAAATAGAGTAGTAGTGTATCATAATATTACTAGTTATTTACTATATGCTCTAACGCACTATGAAACCTTACTATTATTTTTTGGTATTTATTTAATCTTAAAATCTTTACTAAAAAAATCATAAATGTTATGATTAATAAAGGTGGTTTATATGAAAAAAATAATATTATTAATACTAATGATGTTTCCTATTATTGTAAATGCAGATGTTAAAGTAACAAATCATATAATAGATTCAGAAATTGAAATAGCAGGTGCTTTAAATGTTAAAGAATTAATTGTAGTAGAAGGGGATACTGATCATTATACTAGAACTATTAACTATTATAGTTTTGGTGAAGAACATTGGGATAATGGCAAACTAGTCGATTTAAATGACGGAATAATCTACAATGGACAAGATATATCTATTTATAGTGTATCCGCTTATGAATTTGATGGTAAACTTGATTTTGAAACCCTTGGCAAAAACTTAGATGAATATTTTACTGAATTCGATATAGAGAATCCTAAAGATAAAACATATAAATTAGATGATAATAAAAAAGGGACCGCAACTTTAACTATAAATTATCCAACTAAAGGTAAAAAGACAGCTTACTTTATAAATTATATAATTGGTAATGCAGTTATAAAACACAATGATGTTAAAGAAATAAATTATACCTTTAAAAATTTGAATTTTAAATGTCCTAACACTATATTAAGAGTTATAATTCCATATCCAACTAATGATGAACTATATCATGTTTGGGTTCATGGCAATCAAAGTGGAGAAGTCAAAGAAATAGTTAATTCTAGTAATCAAAAAGTTGGTATTTATTGTACCTTCCCAAAGATTAAGGAATCTATCAACTTTAGAATGACTCTTGCGCAAGAACAAGTAGGAATTGATATGTTTTTAAATAATACCGGTATTGATGCTTTAGATAAGGTAATTGCTATTGAAGATGCTAAACTAGCAGAAACAAATCGTAGTAATCAAATAATAAATATTATGAAATATGCCTTAAGAATCTTTGGAATTATTTACATTCTAGCTAGTTTCTTAGTACTTAATAACTATCAAAAATCATTATTTATAATATATTTAATCTTTGGTTTATTCTTATGTTTATTTAACTTTTTATTCACTTTCAATTATTGGTATCTATACTCTATAATGATAATGCCATTATTAATCTTTATATTTAAGAAAAATGCTGTCAAATAAAAGCCTATTGATTTACACAATAGGCTTTTTAAAGGCATTTATATGGTATTATAAGTCATGAAAGAGGTGCTTATATGGCAAAAAAGGCAAAAACAAAAAAGAATTCAAAATTTTATAAAATAGTATCTTTTATTTTAATAGTAACTACTATAATCTCAGGAGGTTTTTTAGTATATTTTGATGTTTTACCATTAAAATATCTTTTAATAGGGGCCGTTATTTTATTAGTTATAGTTTTACTTATAGTATATAAGTTAAATGCTAAAACAAACTTATTTACAAAATTATTATGTATTTTACTTAGTTTAATAATTATGTTTATTGAAGGACTAGGAATAATATATTCTTATGGTACAATTGAATTTTTCAATAATATTATTGATACTGGTTATCGCAATGAAACTTATAGTTTATACGTTTTAGAAGAAAGTCAGATAAATAACTATAAAGATCTAAAAGGACTAACAATTGGCTATAAATCTGACGAAGAAGGAAATACTAAAGCCTTAAATAAACTAAATAATAAAATAAAATATACTTCAAATGAATATGATAGTATTACTGAATTAGTAACAGAGTTAAATGATAAAAAAATAGATGCAATCTATATTAATGAAGCAATTATGAATGTTTATTTAGATGAACACGAAAAAGAACATTTAAAACCAATCGGTTCATTTGATATAACTATAAAAAATAACAGTGATTTTAAAACTGTAAATATAACCAAAAAACCATTTGTTTTATACTTAAGTGGAGTAGATACTTCAGGTAATGTTTATAAAAGTACGAGAAGTGATGTTAATATCCTAGCGGTTGTAAATCCCCAAAAGGGTAAAATATTATTACTAAATACTCCAAGAGATTATTATGTTACTTTAGAAGGTAAAAACACTAAAGATAAACTGACTCATGCAGGAATTTATGGCATTGAAGAATCAGCCAAAACATTAGGGTTATTATATGACACAGAAGTAAACTACTATGCTAAAATAAACTTCACTTCATTTATAAAAATAATAGATAATTTAGGTGGAATCACTATTGACATTGACAAACCCGATTATCGTTATAACGGTTCTCATGATTGTGGCTATGGTTATATTTGTGAACAAAACTCTAAAAGATTATGGGATAATAATACAATTTATATTAAGTATGGTAAAAATGTTAAACTAAATGGTGAACAGGCGCTAGCATATACTCGTAATCGTCACCAATTTGCTAGTGGGGATAATGCTAGAGGTATTCATCAACAACAAGTTATTAAAGGAATAATTGAAAAAGCCATGAGTGCAAAAACGATAACTAAATATAATACTATCTTAAAAGATTTATCTAAAGGCATAATAACTAATATTGATCAAAAAACAATTACTAAGTTTATTAATTACCAATTAGATAATAATATTAAGTGGGAAATATCAACTTATAGTGTAAAAGGAAAAGACAGCTTTGAAAAATGTTATTCTTTAGGTAATGCTAAAGCATATGTATTAGTGCCCGAAGAAGAAACCATTGAAGAAGCTAAATCATTAATAACTGAAATAATAAAATAAAAGTGATTTATTATCCCTTTTTATATGATATAATTTTAGAAGAGTTTAAGTAGTAAATTAAGGCTTAATATTTAAGCCTTTTTATGTTATTATAAGGTTGGTGATTCCCATGAATATAATTTTAAAAATTGAAGATTTAATTCAAG
>CACXGV010000022.1 GCA_902767375.1 uncultured Erysipelotrichaceae bacterium | reverse complement strand
TTTAGTAACTACTTTTGAATTATATATAGGATCTGGTAATACATCACGTTTAATTGCACGTCTTTTACGCATATTTAATCCTCCTTATTTCTTATTTCTTTGGTCTTTTTGTACCATATTTACTTCTTGATTGTTTACGATCGTTAACACCTTGTGTATCTAATGTTCCACGAACAATGTGATATCTAACACCGATTAGGTCTTTTACACGTCCACCACGAACTAATACAACACTATGTTCTTGTAAGTTGTGTCCTTCACCTGGAATGTAAGTATCAACTTCTCTACCATTTGATAATCTAACACGAGCATATTTTCTTAAAGCTGAGTTAGGTTTCTTTGGAGTTTTAGTACCAACACGAGTACATACACCTCTCATTTGTGGATGATCAGTCTTAGTTGATTTTCTTTCCATGCTATTAAAACCAACGTTTAATACAGGACTTTTTCCTTTTCTAGTCTTTTTCTTTCTCTTAGTATTAACTAATTGATTAATTGTAGGCATTTATATTCTCCTTTCCCAAGCACACACCCTGGTGTGTAGTATTTCGCTTAAATCAAGGTTCTATCAGCGATAGAACCCAAAATCAAATGCATAAATAATATAACATTATATTATATTAATGTCAATCATTTTTTATACAATTTTTATTAACTATGAGCTTTATAAGTTAAGTATCCATTTGTATTGTAATGGGCTCTAGTTTTATCTACATAGTCCGAACTGAAATTAGGGACATGTGTTGCACCACTAAACATGTAATCACTTGTTGTTACATTCGAGGTATCCCATAAATCAGAGACATATATGAATGAAAGACTTGCACTTTCTGAGAACATGGCGTTCATATTTGTTACGTTTGAGGTATCAAAGGAACTTAAATCTAGTTCTACAACGGGTATTGCGTAGAACATACTTCCCATATCAGTTACGTTTGATGTATCAAAACTGCTTAAATCTAAATCGATTTGTTTAATATATGAAAACATTGCATGCATATCAGTTACTCTTGAAGTATCAAATCCACTAAAATCTAAAGATGTTGCTTCAGATCTGCTGAACATCATGCCCATATTAGTTACCTTAGCGGTATTTAAAGGCGTTATATCAATCCATGTAGTTGTATTTTTTCTAAACATGTAGGCCATATTGGTTATATTTGAAGTATCCCAGGTACTTAAATCAATGCTTGAAGCCTTACTTTTTACGAATGCTGCTTGGGCAGATATAGTTGGCTTCCCATTAATATACTTGCAAAATGGTGAATCTACAGCGGCAGTTGACGCACCTGCATTATTAACAGAATCTGTTAATGCAACACCCCATCCGTCACCAGTGATATCCCCCCATCCACTGTTTTCAGAGAATTCTTGTTTATAATTATATGTATATTGCCATTTGTAAATGTCTTCCCGGCAGACATTGATCCATTTGGAACATAGTCGTTAGTATAACAATTGCCATTAATTATCTGGATGCTGCAAATATGTTAGATATCCCGATGATGAATAATTAGCTTGAGCTACACCAACGCGCCCTGAGTTAAAATTTCGTAGTTTTGGAGTTTCATAGAACATATTAGTTCCAACAGTTACTTTAGCAGTTGACCATAATTCTGATACGTAAATAGCAGATAATGAGGGATTTTTCATAAACATCCACCCCATATTAGTTACATTTGAAGTATCAAAATAAGAAATATCTAGCGATGAAAGATTTGTTTCAGCAAATGTGTTTTGCATATCGGTTACATTTGAGGTATCAAATTTATCTGAAAAAAGTATACTTGATAAATTTGATGACAATTGAAACATTAACCTTATATTTTCAAGATCTCTTGTATGGAATCCCCTTAAATCTAGAGATGTGACTCCAGATTTATAAAACATATTTTGCATAGTAATTACTTTTCTTAAGTCCAAATATTCTGGGAATGTAATTGAGGTGGCCTTACATTCTTGAAAGGCTAATTGGAGTTGAGTAACATCCCTTGTTTGAAGACCTTTCAAATCTATATTAGGTATTTTACTATTATAGAACATATTACTCATATTAGTAACCTTCCTTAAATCAAAATTAGTTGGAAGTGTTAACGATGTTGCTGTAAAACTTTGAAACATTGATTGTGTAGTAAGAATATTTTCAGATTCAAAGTTACCCATATCTAGATTATTTATAGTAGCATCAATAAACATACAAATAGATGAGTTAACTTTTTTTGTCGTAGGATTTGAGAAATTTACATATGTAAATTTGGAATTTTTAAACATATAACTCATTTCTTCTACATTTGATAAATCTAATCCACTTAAATCGATCGAAGTATTCATATTACTATTTTCAAACATTGAACTCATTCTTTTTACAGATCCAGTATTGTATGAGCTTAAATCTATACTGGTGGCTTGGCTTTCATAAAACATTCGTGTCATTGATACTAATGGTTTATCATTTATATAAGTACATAATTCACTTGTTACTGGATCGGTTGAAGTTTTATCCGTTAAAGTTACACCCCAACCATCCTCATCTATATCTACCCATGCAGTTGGATAATTGCCTGAAGTTTCATCATAGACACCATTTGTTTCTTGTCGAAATCTATAAGTATATTGCCCATTTACATATTCGGTTCCAGCTGTCATGGTCATTCCTGGTTCATAATCATCGGTATAACAATATTTTGTGAAAGTATTTGCTGTTTTCATAACATAGGTTGCTATTATCTTTCCATTTAATACATCATTTGGTGAAATATCACTTGCTGTAACGTTATAATCTATCCACATAGTATATTCATATGTTTTGCTTTGTAATCCTGGTATTGAATCTGTAAGCATTAATTTGGCAGTTCCATTATTTTGTGGAGTGCTATTAGGGTAACTATTTAAAAATGCAATAGTTGTATCAGCTAAATGTCCCTCTTTAGCCATTATTCCCTTTACATAGTTAAGTGGTAAGGTTGATCCCGGAAGAGATTCAAATCCTAAACTTACTTCAATATTTTGAGAACAAACATTACTTATGGTAAATTTATATGGTGTTTGACTTAAACCAACTTCATCCCTTATTGGATAGGCAGTTGGCATATTAATTATATCTTCTCCAACAAAATCAATTTGCAAGCAAGAGGCCGTTGATATTTTATTTTTATCTGTTTGAGTTCTAGTTGCTCTTAGGTACGCAAAAGAAGTACCAATAGTTACTACTAGTACAAGACCTACTAAAGAAAAAATTAAAGATATTCTTTTTTTTATCATATAATCACTTTCTATATATTCTATTTTTTATATCCGATTGTTGTGTACTTTGAGCATTTTATGTATGGAGTATATTTATAAAATGACATGCTTTGTTCAATTAGAACATAGCCGTCACAAGTATCTCCTTTTACTGATTTATTAACATTATACCCATTAAGATTTAAATCATCTATTGTTATTCTAGCGTTTGCCTGTAAATATGATGGTTTTTCGCCTGCTAAAGCAACTACTTTTTTTTCTAAATCTTTTTCTAATTGGTGGTATGGCTCGTTTTCTTTTTTTATTTGAAAACCAAGATATGTTAGTCCTCCAAAGGCAAAAATAGCTACAAAAATCCATAAGATTAAAATCTTTTTCATTTGATAGTTACCACCTCTACATATCCGACTCTTCTAACATCATCTTTCATTTGATCGTAGAATCTATAAATGTAATAGGACACTACTAATAGAGCTATTACTAAGATTGACATTAGAAATGCCATCATACGATATCCCCAACCATTATTATTTAATTTCATGATATCACTTCCTTAAGCGGTTTTCTTTTCTTTTACTTTACCAGTTATAAATGTTATAAATAATGATAATAAGACACCTACTGCAATAGCTGATGAAACTAACATTACTACATAGTATATTTTGGCATCTTTATTGAAATTAACGTCAGTTTTTTCAATATTTAAAGCATTATCATTATTAACTAGTAATTGATTTTTTTCATTTTTTGCTGGAGTATATTCTCCATCTACAGTATCAAAAGTAAAGTATTGTCCGCCTTCTTCTTCGGCATACATGTATTCATATTTATCATCGGAACTTGTTGCGTAATAAAAATATTTATAGGTTGCATCTCCATATGATGCATAAATATAATTATTGTTTTTATCTTTAGCATATGTTGTTGTTCCAAACTTCATGAATCTGTCTCCGTCATTAAAGGCATAGAGATAATTATTATTGGCATCGGTAGCAAACATAATTTGCCCGATAGGCTCAACATAATAGAATTTATTTAGGACTGGAGCCTGTTTATTAAAATTTTTGCTCCATCCTTCAATAATATTGGTATAAATAGAAGAATCTTCAACTTTAGTATTATTAATTAGCATGCTGTAGCAGTAAGCAATGGTTCCAGAAAATACTGTTAATACCAAAAATACAACTAATAAGAATAAGCTAACTTTTTTATACATATAAAAACCTTCTATCCTAATTTAATAATATCATTATATTTGTTTTTTTTTCAATATTTAAAAGTGCTAATAAAAGCCATAAATATGGAGTAACTATTACGATTGATAAATTAAAGAAATTTTGAATTATAAAACATAATAGTGTTAGGAGTAATATAAGATAGTTTTTATTATTTTTATGATTTAAAAAAGGATCAATTAAAATACTTAAATAACTAAGAAGGCCTAGTAATCCAAGATTAACTAAAGTAGTTAAATATACATTGGCAGCTGTATCATTTATTGACATTTCTCCTATTAAAGAAATATCTTCTTTAAAATTAGTCATGAATCTCATGGCAAATGTATCTGGACCAGTTCCAAGTATTGGATAATCTTTAAACAAGATAAGAGATCTTTTCCACAAAAAGATGCGATAGTTTCCTAAATTATCATTTATATTACCATGAAGAATACTTTGAATATCTTTTAGAAAACTAATACCAAAATCATAGTAATATACTATTATTAAACCAATTATAAATAATGGAATATATGAATAATACAATTTGTTAACTTTTTTTATATTATATGTTTTTTTGTTAATAAAAAATGATGCAATTAGTAATAATATAATGGTAATAAATAATCCAAGAGATATTGTATTTAAGTGCCAGCAAGCCTTATATGTATTAGTAGATGCTATAAAACGCATATCAACAAAATAATTTAAAAAGTATCCAAATACTATTATTGATAATATTAATAATAATTTAGATAAATTATTATTATTACTAATTAATTTAGGTAATAGTATCATTATGATAACTAAAAAGGCCACTTTCCCACTATCAACATTTATTAATAAAAAAATAAAGATACTAAAGATTAATGAGATTAAATATAGAATAGTTTCTTTTTTTGAGTTTTGTTTAAATAGAAATAATAGTGCAGTAATAGTTATTGTTATTGTGTAATACGCACTTAGAAAATCAATATTACCAATCGTTGACATAAAACTCATATTATGGGGCCCGCTTATGCCTTTATATAAATCAAATATATTTATCCCCCAAAATTGTAAAGACGCTATTAAACTTATTAAGAGAGATGATATAGCAAAATTATTAAGAATCTTTTTATTAAAAATATAAGTTTTTGATATATAAAAGTAATTTAGAATATAGATAGTTGTTAGAAGTAATCCTTCTCCCCTACCCAATCCTTTGATTAGATTATATTCTTTATAAGGAGATAAAACTAAGCTTATGATATTTATTAAATAATATATCAAAACTAAATAGTCTAGAATGGTAAGTTTTATTTTAAGTTTTTTATTATCATTTATGATTCTATCATAGGCATAAAAAATTGTTATTATTAAAAAATATAATAACGATAAAAATATAAAACTATAATATTTTATTTCTAGAATGTTTTCATAACCATAAGGTCCTACTAAAAGAGGAAATACTATAATTAAGATTGTAATATAAATTGTTGATATTTTGTTTAATATATTTGTTTTCATATCTTTATTATAAGTGATATAATTAAATTAGGATAGAGGGATAAGATGAAAAAGTTTATTTTTATGTTGCTATTATTATTACCTTTAGGAGTATATGCAAAAGAAAATCCATATGGATTATATAATGCTAAAGTTACTAATAAGAATGGCATTACTTATAGAAAATATGATACGGAAAAAGCTATGAGTGAAGAAAAGATAGCTAAAAAAGGAGCAGATTTAATTGTTGTAATTGATAGTGATGATGAATACTATTATGCATATTACGATGATGAAACATTTGCTGTTAAGCCAAAAGATATTAGTATTTCAACAGATAGTTTTAAATGTGAGACTTGTTTGGATTCTAAAACTTACAGCATTGCTTATCAAGATATTGAACGTGATGTTAATAAACTAACATCATTTGTAAAACAAAATATTGAAATAAAAAAAGGGCCTGGTGCTAATTATGAGTCTACTGGAATTATAATGGAATCAATTAATGATGCTGATATAATTTATTACTTTAATGAATGCGATCCAGAAGAATGTATTCCTACCTGGGCTTATATTAAATATGATAATAATTATGGCTGGGTAAATTTGTATATGAATAAGGATATCTATTTTGAATTAGATAGTATCTATTTAACAACTGAAAAGATTAACATTACATTAGATGGTAATGTTGTTGGCAGTATCCCTGCTAATACTGAAATAAGCCCTAATTATTATAACCAATTTAAAAATGATTATTATATTACTTACAATGGGAAATCAGGTTTTATTAAGCATGATAAATTAGCATATCAATATGTTGATGATATTATTATTAGATATGAACATCCTCTGTTAAAGGAGGCTAATAAAAATTCTACAGTATTAACTACTGTTCCAGCAGAAACACAAATAACGCAGAAATTCTATTTTTTAAACAAAGATAATTCTTCATGTATATATACAACATATAAAAACAATAAAGGTTGGATATGTTTAGATAAGGGTGAGGGCGTTGATTATGTTCGACATAATTATAAACCGAATCCATTATTTACAACTACAACTAGAAAACCATCTACTACTAGAACTATTACTAATAATTTAGTTAGTAGTTCTGATTTAGTAATTCTTCTTACTGGAGTCGGTGCAATAATTCTAGCATTTGTTTTATTTATTGTAATTAAAAGTATTCGTGATAAAAAAGTTGAAAAACAAATTGATGAAAATAAAATTGAAGAAATATCTAAAATTGAAGAAGATTTAGACGAATAAAAAAAGCACATAATGAAGTGCTTTTTATTTTTTGAAGTTTGTAAAACTATTCACTATATTTTTTAATTCTTCGTTATCTTTAGCAGTAAATGTTCTTTCATCCGTATTAGATAAATCGTCTAATTTAGCTCTAGCTGTAGTTTTCATTATAAAACCGACAGCTGCTATAACTGCTGTAATTAGTTCAGCAATAGGGCCTTCAAAATCAAATGGAGATAGTAAAGTAATTATAAATCCACTATTACCAATTTTTGATAATTTTTGATCAGTTTTTTCTACTTTTTTCCACTTTTCAGTTAATTGAGCTATTTCCTCAGCATTAGAATCAATTACAACTGTTCCACTATAAGGTTGTGTTTCCATTGTTTTCCTCCTTTAGAAGTTCATTTTTAATTAAATTGAAGTGTTCTAAAACCATTCCTATTTCCTCTTGAGGAATATCTTTAGTAGTAGTTACTCCATTTTCATCAGTGATAGTTTCAACAATAACAATCTTCTGATTTTCTAAATCAATATATGAACAAACGGCATATTTTTTATTGTTAAATTCAAAACCACCAATAACATTTACTGTTATTTTCCTTCCACCATAATTTATTGTCATAGGCTTCCTCCTAATATAATGATACCATGATGAAGGTTTTTGGTAAATATTAGAGATGTAAACTGGTGTCAATAAAAAAAGAAGCAAATGCTTCTTCTTATTAAGCTAATTCTACAGTTGCTCCAGCTTCTTCTAATTTAGCTTTAATTTCGTTAGCTTCGTCAGCTGAAACGTTTTCTTTGATGTTTCCACCATTGTCAGCAAGACCTTTAGCTTCTACTAATCCTAATCCAGTAATTTCACGAATTACTTTGATTACTCCGATTTTAGCAGCTCCAGCATCTTTTAATACAACAGTTTTTGTAGAAGGTCCTTCTTCAACAGCAGCAGCAGGTGCAGCAGCAACAGCTACAGCAGATGGATCTACTCCGAATTCCTCCTTCATAGCGTCAACTAATTCTTTAACTTCAAGAATAGTCATTTCTTTTAATGAATTAATAAAATCTTCTTTTGTAATTTTAGCCATTTTCAACTCTTCCTTTCCTAAATTACTTTTCTAATCCTTCAGCATATAAATTTAATGCTATAGATAGATTTTTAACGTGTTCTATCATACCACCTGCAAGCATAGTAAGTAAGCCTTCCAT
>CACXGV010000021.1 GCA_902767375.1 uncultured Erysipelotrichaceae bacterium | reverse complement strand
TAAAAATTCTTGATTTGCATTTTCTATCTCACAAGAAGATATTTCTGCGACTTCGTAATCATGTATATTTCTTATTTCTTTCTCTATTTCATTGAATAGATTATCTTTTGTTCTAAATTCTAATTTATATTCATCACATTCTTCTAATGCATCATTCCACCAATATTTAGAATGAACTTTCGAGATTTGACTACCAGCTACAAGTTTTTTTTCTAATAATACACTAACTATCTTATTAGCTATATCTTCTTTATCACAAAGAGTTGTTACAACGATATACTTATTCATAATTATCACCTTTTAATTCATTAATTATTTTAAAACAATTTATATATTGTATGGAATCTTCACCATATCTTTTTTATATCTTCTAACCTTTTAACTAGGTTTATTTCACCAAATATTTTTTTCATTTTATCCTTCCCATTTTAATCTTGTAAGAAAGACTTACATGTATTTTTAATTAACTCAAGTTCAAGTCCGGTTGCTTTTAAGGTATTCCAGCCAAATAATTTAGCAGCTTCAATATTATCTGATCGATCATCAATAAATAAGATGTCTTCTTTAGCAATATTTAATCGTTTTTGAACTTCTTCATATATTTCTATATGAGGTTTTTTAAGCCCTAATTCAAATGATAAGAAGACGTAATCATATTTTTTTAAATTAACTTGTTTATCTAACCTTTCTTTATCAAATATAGTTAGGTTTGATAAAATACCAATGTAACATTTATCTTTTAAACTTTTTTCATAATCTGATACATTTTGATAGTAATCTATTTTAGCAAATATTTCTTTATATATTTTTGTAAACTCTGAATATGGTACGTTAAAATTAAATTCTATTGCCATTTGATTATATGTTTTTTCAAATTCATCACTGGTCTTTATACAACTTAAATTATATTTACTCAGCTGAGAAAATATATTGTCTTTACCGGAGTAGCCGCATTTTCGAAATAAATCATTCCAAGCCATTGGACAGGAATATCCAGTAGTATGGGACTCAACTATACCGCCCCAGTCAAATAATATTAGTTTCTTTTTCATTTTTACCTCATTGTTATTATAACATATATATTATTACTTTTCTTTAGAATAGGTTTTTTCTAAGAATAATCTTTTAGTGAAACCGCCTCTTTTTTCTTTTTTGGTTTTAGCTGTTTGGATTATATCATCAAGTGTGTACCCATTTAGTTCAGCGATAGATTCTAGCACTTCTAAAACATCAGCTAGTTCTTCTATTGTTTGAGCTGAATTAATTGCGTTAATAACTTCATGGGATTCTTCAAGAAGTTTTTTATTTAACTCTTGAAGGTATTCTTCTTGGGTTAAAGTTCTAGTAACGGCTACTTCTCCATTCTTTTCAATCTTTTCGGGAATCTTATCTCTTACTAGTTTATTAAATATTTGTTCCATATTCCTCCTTATATGCTTTTTGCAAAAGTAATATAAATTCTTTCGGTAAATATTTATTTGCTTTTTTAATTAATTCTTTATCGATACCGTATAAGCATTCAGCCATACTTCCGACAATTGCTGCATTAGTATCAGTATCTCCTCCTAATAATATTATATTTTTAATGGATTCTTCAAATGAATTTGATATGCTTAAGGCATATATGCAATTATTAAATGTTTCTTTACAGGTTGTATTAAATTTTTGAAATGGAATATACTTTACTTTAATATTTAGTATATTAAAGGTATCTTCTTTGGTATAACCTTTTTTAAAGTAATAAATGATTAAAGATAATAATTTAGTATATTTTAGAGCTTCTTTAGAGTTATGTGATGGGATAGTTGCAAGTTTTGTTTCTCTTAAGATCTCTTTTTTGGTTTTAAATAAATATGCTACTGGGGATATACGCATGAGGGCACCATTTCCTTTACTCGTCCCTATTTCTTTTGATTTTGCCCATTTTATTAAATTGGGAGAGAAAGCGTTTTTAAAATAAGGTGTAAAATTTGGATGATAGTTTTCATATTTATTGATATATTCTTTTAGGACTACACCATAATCTTTTTTGTTAATTATAGAATCTATTATGGCAATGGTTAAGATAGTATCATCACTATAAAAAGCATTTGGTTTAATTAAATCATCTATTTTTATTCCTTTAATTTTCTTAGTCTGCTCATATTCATAAATACTGCCGACTAGATCGCCAATTATGGCTCCATACATAAAATCACCTTCTTATAGTAAAACATTTAATTCTTCATTTAAATATATATAATTATTCATTTCATGCGATAAATTATTATTAATCATTCTCTTTGCAAGTTTACTTATTTGGGATACTCTTTTTCCGTTTACCAATGGATTAATATATCTTATTTTTGCTCCATGATGAACATAATAAATATTTTCTGGTTTGATTGATGATATATTTACTTTCTTTGCATTTATTAAGGCATTAAATGCTTTATTATACTTTGAGTTTTTAATGATATTTATTATTTCAGTTTCTTTATATTTATATAAATCTTCTCTTGTAATTGTTTTTTCTTTATTTAATTTTTTGATAATATCTGCTATGGCTTGCATATAGAATACAGTTGCTTCATCGCGATAGCATAGTGATAATCTTGAAGTATTTTTGACAAAAGAACGGGCTATTTTGTTTGTTTTAAATCCTAATTCTATAATACTATTTTCATTTGTTTGAATTTCCAAATCATTATATATTTCCTTAATATGTTCTAGTGTATTTGTTTTAAAGACAATTAAGTCAGTTGATAAGGAATATTCTAATCTATCAGCAGATAGTTTAGGAGTATCGTTATCTGCTATAGGATATATATGATAATCACATACTTCTTCTACTTTAATATTATCTCTTTTTAATAATGACATTATATCTGATGATTGTTCAATGATTGTTTTGGTTAATTCTTCGGTAGATTCTTGTTTCATATAATCACCATCTAGGAAGTCAATACAGTGTTTAAAAGCTGGAGTTGCAATATCATGAAATAATCCAGATAATGTTTGCTTTTTGTCATGCGTAAAATTCCAAATGATAAGAGCTACCCCAATAGAATGATCTAAAGAACTATAGTTGTTTAAATTAAATAATTTGGTATAAACTTTACCACAGGTAACACTTATGTCTTTTTGTTTTTGCATACTTTTGGTATTGATATATTCATCTAACCATTTGGGATATTCTGGTGATAGAACTTTATAATAATCCTTAATTAATTTATTTTTCATCTTGTTATCCTTCCTTAGAATATTATAGCTATTTTTAAATTAAAAAAATAGCCCTTTTTGGGCTATTTTAACCACTTTTTACCATCTACTAGTCTACTTGTCAACATGGCTGATGCACTGTCTCCTACAACGTTTAAAATAGTGGCTGGACAGTCTATTATAGTTGCAATGATGGTTAGTACAGGCAAAGCTCCTACTGGACAACCTAACATTGTTATTATTAGCATCTCAGATATAGTTCCACCACCTATTGGAACAGCAGTTACTAGTAAGGTAGCTATTATAGCAATCCAAGCTATTCTAAATATTGATATATTACCCATATTAAATAGATAGATTAAAAACATTATTTTAAAGACACTACCTATAACGGAACCATCTTTATGAAAACTTGCTCCTAGGGAAACAGTTGTTTCAGCTATATCATCTCTTACACCAATTTTTTTAGTAGAATCGATATTTACAGGCATAGATGCCGCTGATGAACAAGTAGCAAGTGCTGTTAAGGTTGATGGCAATATATGTTTCCAAAATAGTTTTACTCCTTTTTTACCGGCACTGATATAGGCGAATAATGAGTATATTATAAAATAGAATATTGCACAGGTGATAGTATATATTATAAATGTTTTTATATATCCTATGGCTAATGAACTACCAAATGTACCTACCATAGCAGCAAAATAGCAACCTAATCCAATTGGAGCATAATACATTATAATTTTTATAAGATTAATTACGACTTCTTCAGCAGATACTAAGACTTTATAGAAAGGTTCTCCTTTTTCTTTTGACATACTCATGGCTAGACCTACTAGTACAGAAAAGAATATTAATGCAATCATATTATCCCTAGATAATAATTTAGCAAAGTCATTTACAGATATTGTATTTACTGTTCTTTCTAATAAATTAATATCCTCTGTTTTTTCTTCATTTTCATCTAATGATAAGCTTTCTTTAATTGTTTCTCCGTTTGTAGAATCTACTAATCTAAATGAATATGTGCTGGCTAGGCCAATTGCAACTGCAACTAGGGATGTTACAAGAAACATAATAAACGTTGTTAATATGATTTTACCTATTCTTTTAGGCTCTTTCATTTTATATATTGACGTTGTAATCGTTAAAAATATTAGTGGGACAACTATGATAAGAAGCATATTTAAGAATAAATCTCCAAATGGGCTTAGTATTTTTGCTTTATCACCTAATATTAGACCAATAATACCTCCTATAATTATTGCTCCTATTAAAATAATCATTGATTTATAGTTTTCTAGTTTTTTCATATGAATCTCCTTCCTAATTTAAGTATATTGGGTGAATAGATTTTATACCACTAACAGAAATCCACATTGTGTTTTCTAATCCACATTTATTCCACTTTTACAATTGCGCTGCAAAAATTAACGTGATAATATTTAATTAGGTGGTTTTATGAATTATATTAAGCTTAATAATAATGATAATCATTTATCTTTAGGCAATCTTTTTAATGAAATTAAGAGGTTATCTACTAATAAATCTAGTGCTATTCAAAGTGAAATTTTTTGTATGATCTTTTTAGTTGATTCTATATCTGATACGACTGTTGGAAACTATTGTACAGGTTATCGTGCGATTGGTAATCAATATAAGCAAATATATTTAAATTTAAAAAGAAGATATTTAGAGGATGATAATTCTTTATTAAATATTGTAAATAATATTTTATCAATTATGGATGGTTATGTTTACGAAATTAAAAGTATCAATGAAATAAATAAAAAAGATTCTCTTAAAAGATTATGTATTACTTTAAAGACCTATTTAAAAAATGATTTAGATTTACCATTAAAACTTAAAAAGAATCTTCTTAATATGTTAAAGTCAGCAGATTATTATCATTATTTAGCTGAAGTATTATTCTTTGTTATTTTGGATAAAAGGCAACCTATTTATAGTAAAGATTTAGTTAATGAAACTATTGAGGAAATACTTACTAATACAGGTTTATCTATTAAAGATTTGAAGGATTATCTTTCTATTCAATTTAAAGAAGGCATTAGTTTAGTTCCTTCACTTAGAAAACTTGCGGATAATAATAATCCTTATGCTTTACATGAACTTGGTAATTTAGAATATACTGGTAGAATTATTGGTTATCCAAGGTATAAGGAAGCTTTTGAATACTATTTAAAAGCAGCAAGTTTTGACCATCCTACTTCTTGTTGGATGATTGCTCATATGATTATTAATAAGAAAGTTGGTTCTCTTTCATCATCAGATGTTAAAATGGCTCATTTGTATTTAGATAAAGCAATATCTCTTAATAGTATATCAGCTTTAAATACTAAGGGTTTAACTTATTTAAGAGGTATTAATACTGAGAATTCTATTGATAGAGAAAAAGCTATGGAATATTTTAAGAAGGCTGCTAATAAAGGATATGTTTATGCTTATAATAATATAGGAAAAATGCTTGAAGAAGATAAAAATATAGATGAAGCATATTCTTATTATGAAAAAAGTGCTTTTTTTGAAGAAAGCTGGGCTTGCAATAAGATGGGTCTTTATACTTTAGATGAAGCTCCTGGAATTGCTTATGAGTATTTTAAAACTGGATCTTCAAGTAATATAGATTCATTATGCCCTTGGAATATATATAATTTAGTTAAGTATTTTTATATCCCTGGTTATGCTATTTTAGGTATTACTAAAGATTTAAATAAATCATTAGATCTTCTTAATATTATAAAAGATTTTAAACCAGCTTATGAACTATATTTGGATATATATTATGAACTTTACCAAAATGATAAATCTTATAAAGATAAGGTATTATATTATTTAAATCTTATTAATGATAATTATTCTAAGGAAAAGAAAAAAGAGATTCAAGAATCTCTTAATGATTATTTATTTAATAAGGTAAGCATAGATATCTAAAGCAAGTTTATCTACTTTATGTCTTAGATATCCTTCAGAATAGTCTACATAATTATTATGAATTATATGAAGAGATAGTTTTTTTAAATTTTCTTTGTCAAATTCTACTACATCTTTTTGTTCTGAATCTTTATACTTTTTTATTACTTCTTCAGATATATTACCATCATTTGCGATTATGATGTCTACTTTTCTTTTGCCTAAGTATTTATTTAATGCTTTAATGTGATCACTAGCTTTAAAGTTATCGGTTTCCCCTGGCTGAGTCATCATGTTGCAAATATACATAATTTTAGCTTTACTATTTTTTATTTCTTTTTTAATATCACTATTAATTAGGTTTGGTATTACACTTGTGTATAAACTACCCATACTTAAGATTATTAAATCAGCGTTTCTAACTGCTTCTAAAACAAGTGGATTTGTCGTTGATTTTTCTTTGTAGTAAACTTTTTTAATTTGACCATTGTATTCGGTAATATTATGTTCACCAATAATATTTTTATTATCCATCATAGTTGCAGCTAATATAACATTATCTTCGGTTAAAGGAAGGACTTTGCCATGTAGATTAAAGACGTTTGATAACGATTCTATACCATCTGACATGTTTCCGGTGATATTTGCAAGTGCAGTTAAAATTAGATTACCTACTGTATGTCCGTTCAAATCACTAGTTGTTTCAAAACGATAATTCATAAGTTTTTCAATTAATGGTTCGGTTTCTGCGAGAGAGACAATTACTCTTCTTATGTCACCTACAGCAATGGTATTAAATTCTTCACGCAATCTACCGGTACTTTTACCATCGTCTGATACAGAAACTACTGCTGTAATATCTAATGGGAACAATTTTAATCCTTTAAGTAAAGTGGACATCCCTGTTCCACCACCAAGAACAACAACTTTTTTCATTTTTCCTCCTATATGTTTAGTTCTAAATACTCTTTTTGACCTTTTGTTATTAATCTATTATATAAAACTACAATAAGAATTAGAAGTATAATTATATTTATAAGCATAATATACATTACAGATATATACGAACTTAAAAATATTAATTCTACTATGTTAAGTAGCACAGATCCCATTCCTATAAAGACTGATACAGTAGCGCTCATACTTTGTTTGACTACTTCTGTATCATTAGTAGCATTTAATTTTGGATATTTTAAATTCATGATAAGCCCTATGATTGCCGTTAAGCTAATTATTAATAAAGCACTAATTAATAGTTCTATAATAAATATAATATTGGCTTTTAAAAATATTAAGTAACCTAGAGCTGAAATTATTACAAATGGCATTTCAATAATTAAACATGCAAGTATTTTAGAATCAAATATTGTTTTAAAACTTACGGGTAAACTTTTAGTTATATTTATTGTTTTGCCTTCTAGCGAAATACTGGATGAAGATATGCTAGTCATATAAAGACAAAAAATTACGATACCATAATATAATACATTTAAAGATATTAGACCACTAATACTTAAATCACCTATGATATCTAAAAATGCGGATTTTCCTTTAAATCCTAAGATAAAAGTAACTACTAGAAGCAACATTAAGCCAAAACTACTATTAAATATATATACTGGAGTTGAAATAAATCTCTTAAGTTCTTTATTTGCTAATGATATTATTGGTTTTCTTACTTTAATTCTTGCTTTTTTATTTGATGATGATGTTTTATGATTGTAATCATTAGTAATAATATTTAAATAATACTTTTGAGCAACTAATATAAATATAATTAGTGGAATTATATTTATACTTATTAGTAATATTAAATCTAAAATATTAAATTTATCTAGTAATGAAATATAAAGTTTGATTGGATAATATGTTTTAATAACTATATCGTTTATATTACCAGCGTATTTTTGAATTGCATTATTAATATTATTAGTATTCATTGATAGTAAAACTACTACTGAAAAGACTAATAATGTGAAGATTGTTTCAATTAATTTATGATTTTTAAATTTTGAAGATATTGATTTTATTAAATATCCAATAATACTAGCAATAACTAATGGTAAAATTGGAATAAATATTGAAGCAATAAAAGATATGATGTAGAAACCAATTCCTGGATGTTCAAAAATTGTATATACTATTATTCCTGGTAGAATAATCATTGAATTAAATAAATATT
Source organism: uncultured Erysipelotrichaceae bacterium (assembly GCA_902767375.1). GTDB lineage: Bacteria > Bacillota_I > Bacilli_A > RF39 > UBA660 > CAG-533. Next base: position 5,985 of record CACXGV010000021.1, on the reverse strand, counting down.
CAAATACATATAATTTAATCATTCTAATGAAAATTATTTCACTTTTAGTAATTGGTAATGAGAATAACAAATCATTATCTTTAGCATTAAATAATATACCTTGAGATTTATATATACCTTCAGTTATGGTAATTATAACGCTTCCCATGAATACTATAGTTAATAGAGTTTTCATTAGATCAAGTGGTTTTAATATTTCTCCCATACTATAAATAAGACTGGTCATTGAAAATACAACTAAAAGATATAGGATTATAGGTAATAATACTTTTTTTGATTTGCTAGCATTTTTTCCAGTATTATAAGCAAATAAGTTCATGTCCTGGGTAAATGTAGCTTTAATTAATGAAAATATTTTCATAACCCACCTACTTTTCTTCTAATTCTAAGAAGACTTGTTCTAGTGATTCATCGCCTTTAATATCTTTCATTGTTCCTGTTTTTACTATTTTACCATTCTTAATAATGGCTACCTTTGTACATAATTTTTCGGCTACATCTAGTATATGAGTTGAGAAGAATATTGTTTTTCCTTCTTTAACCATTGATTTCATTAATTCTTTCATATCAAATACAGCTTTTGGATCTAAACCAACAAATGGTTCATCCATTATAATTATTTCTGGTTCATGGCATAAGGCACTTATTAGAGCTACTTTTTGTTTCATGCCATGAGAAAATGAAGATATATCATCATTTAAGTTTTTTTCAAGGCCAAATAGTTTTGTATATTTGGAAATGTTTTCTTCACGTACTTTTAATGGGGTTTCATACATATCACAAATAAAGTTTATAAAGTCAATTGCTTTCATGTTTTCATATAAATCAGGATTGTCAGGTATATAGGCCATAACTTTTTTACATTCAGTTGGTTTTTCTTTGATTGATTTGCCATTAATTAGAATATCTCCCTCATCAATACCTATTATCCCCATAATTGCTTTAATAGTAGTTGTTTTACCAGCACCATTATGGCCGATAAAGGCAAATATTTCACCATTATCAATGGTTAAGGAAATATTATCTACGGCTTTTTTTTCATTATTATAAGATTTTGAAAAATCTTTGATTTCTATCATATTATTTATTCTCCTTTATTATTTTATATGGAATTTGTTTTATATCTACATTATTTTCAATGGTAATTAATGTGGCTCCTCTTTGATCTATGTGTTTTCTTATATTAGGCATAGTATGATAATCAATACTCATACCATATGTAAGCCTAATTCCTTGATATTCAAGAGACATATTATTATAATGGTCATGGCCACAAAATATCCATTTAGTGCTACCAAGTTTTTTACATGTATCAAATAATTTACTCGGATGATTAGAGCAACATACTCTGCCAAATATATGTTCATTATTCTCCCCAAAGAAATATTTTACGTCATTATTTTGATTTTCATAAAGTTCTAGAGCTGTTAGGTATTCTCTCAATGGTATATGAGTAAAGATCATTGATTCTATTTGGGAATTTTCTTTTTGATATTCTTTTAGAGTACTTTCATACCATGCAACTTGATCGTCATGTATATAATCATATTCCCATAACTTTCGATTTAAATAACTATTAGAATCAATTAAATATAATACTTTATTTAATGATTCATCATTGTTTCTAATTTCTATTATTTGATTACATCTCCCTGTTATTAATGGCTTGGTATATGGATATAGAAGCATCCCACCATTTATATAAGATAGAGATTTATATAAATAATCAAGTTTTTGAATATCTTTTTTTGAATAAAAATCTGTGTCGTGATTGCCATAAGTATAAGCCCAAGGAATGTTAAATTCTTTTAGTAAATTAGCAAATTTAGTAATGATTTTCTTATTAATGTTTAGTTTAGTAAGAAATGTTGTGCTTATTGCTAAATCTCCTGTAATTATTATAAAATCAGGTTTAGCATAATTAATAAGTTCAGTTACAGTTTTTAGAGCTAATTTATCGTCTTCTTTAGAAATAATACTTCCACCTAAGTGGATATCAGTTAGCTGCAGTATTTTGAAGCTCTTTTTATTTGAGTAAATAGTATATGTGCCGTTATTTTTGTTATATTTAATTTTCATAGTTCTCACCTAATTATTTCTGCAAAATATTCAACTATTATATTAAAACCGGTACTTAAAATTTCTGCTAAGTTATTAATTTTACATTTTTTGAATAAGTATATTCGAATGTTATCAATTAATATGCATGCTATTACGAATAATATTGAAAAACCAATCGTTATATAATAAATCTTATATATTGGCATGTTAGCAAGACTTATAAAACGATCTTTCATAATGGTAGCCCAAATAAATTTATTATTATTAATTAGGTATATAGAAAATGATGCTGGTGCGGCGAATTTAATTATATTAGTAAATGTTTTATTAAACTTCATCTTAGAAAACCAAATCACATATAATATGGATGATATCAAGATAGTTGGAGACACGTATGATATTAGGAGATTTTTTGTAATTTCAACATTTATTCCTCTCCCTGAGAAACCATATATTTTATATAGAAGAGATATAATATATAGAACAAGTATTGTAGGCACTATATGATACCATTTTAGTCTTTCTCCAATATGGCATTTTTTAATGATTGCTCCTATTATGTATAAAAGGAATATCCAAACAAATGAGTAACCATTATTAGTATTAAATACGTTGGCAATTCGGTCAAAGAAAGAAAAGCCCACTATTATCGCTATTAATATCTTTTTTAAAACTAATTCATCTGTATTTCTAACTGCTTTATTAATTAAAGGCATTAGTAAGTATAACCCTGTAAAAGCGGTAAAATACCAATATAAGTTACTAGTAACAGGTAAAAGGCCGGCTAAATAGTCTTTAAATGTTACTATTTCAGGTTTAATTAATTTGAAAACTGTACATAGTAGTAAGTTATAAAATACTACTTCAAACCAAATTCTAATATAGTTGGCATAATTTACTTTTTTCTCTTTTTCAGTATATGACACATATCCACTGATAATTGCAAATATGTCTACTGCTACAAAAGCAACAGTTTCTAAAAACCAGACATATTTAAATTGAACAGTACTTGTTAATGTATTTCTAATGACTCCTCCCTGCCCTAAGGTATGAAGAATTATAATAAAAAACATCGATACTATTCTTAAAAAATCAATTCCATGGTTTCTTTCTACTTTATTTTCCATATTTACTCCTTAATAAGAAGATTAAATGTCCAAGTATTACGCCAATATAAGAATCTACTATATACCAAATAGAATGAATAAAAGCACTTTCGTTATAATATATCATTACTGATGGCAAAAAGATTATTCCAACTAATAAAGGGTATAACCATTTTATCTTGTTTTTGGATATTATTCCCATTATAATCGCCAGAATAAATGTTAGAATGATTATTAAAACAACCAAGCCCATTCCATCTGCTGGCCCTGCAGTTAAGGGTGTAATGTAAAAAACTAATAGTTCAATTAATGTGATTAATAACTCTTTAAGATACTTTTTCATTTTGCCCTCTTAACTTCTTATTTTTAATTTTTAAAAGGTTGATAACTATGCGGTCAATCGTACTGTGAGAAATACTTGCTATTAATATTGCTCCGATTGCTGATAAAGGAGGATATATTAAAAATAAACCAAAAGTTGCTATTCCAATAATTAAGCTATAGATAATTTTACCTGTCTCAGTATATGAACTTGTAACAGAGTCACTTGCAATAAAAATATAACTAAATAAAATTCCATTTGAAAATATATTATCAAGTATATTTCCAACGTTATTAGTAAATATACAATAAATAATCATGAATAGGCTGTATACTACTGCTGAATATAGTGGTATTTCCCTTTTATATGATTTTATTTGACATAATAGTAATAAACTTATTATTAGAAGTATTACATGGGCAGTATTTATTCCACCACTTCCTCGCCCTATGAGATAATCTAATGCAACTAAATTTAATTTGCTAGATGCTTCATAGGCATTTAGGAAACTAAACCCGGTAGTAAATTTTTCTATAAAAATAATTATTAGCGCTGATAAGGCTGTAATATTTAAGATATTTTTCTTAATAAATTTACTAATCATTAAAGCAGTAAAAGCAATTGGAACAAAGATGTAGATTTTTGTATTAATGCTAATAATTGAGGCAATTAAAATTCCATATAAAGGATGAAATGAACTAAATATTGATTTCAGAATATCTTTATTTTTTTTAATAATTGTTTCATAAATTATATTAACTAGTGCTCCTATTATAAATCCTAAGGCATCATATACTAGAGGTTTTAGCATTCCCATTATTCCTACATAATCAGCAATATATAATTTGATTCCATTTTTATAAAAACCCGCAATTATGAGTGGAAGTAATGCTAAAAGATATTTGGTTATAATGGATTTAATATTTTCTTTGTTAGTTAGGTATCCACTACTCATTTTTATCACCTACTAATTTTATTTTACTTGGGCACATATAATTACATAGCCCACATTTTAGACATTTTGCCATATTATATTTAGATCTTGGGTCAGCTTTTACAGGACAATATGTATGACATAAGCCACAGTTTATACATTTATTTTCACGGTATTTTTCTTTTGTTTGAATGAAGACACTATGAATATTTGATGTGATTATAGTATTTAAGTCTTCTACTTCATAGCCAGATAAAAGCCCATTTATAATTATATGGTAGTCTTCATTAATGATTTTAAATTCTTCATTAATTATATCAGCAAGACGTGTTCCTATTTTAACATTTACAACTTTAGATTTACTTATTGCATTACCTGTAATTGTTACTAATTTTTCAGTAATTGGATATTTTCTTTTTAGTACATTATATATATTAAATACGTCTTCTACAGTTAAATAAATAACTCCTTTTTTAATCTTAGATTCAAGAACTAAGTCTTTTATTAATAAATCTTTGTGCCCGATAGGATAGACATCTTTCTTTAGTTTTAATTCTATATTTGGATAGGTTCCTATTTGATTTATTAAAGTTTCTACATTATTACTATCATTATCTTTTATTGCAAAAAAGCATTTACGGACTTGCAAAATATTGATTAAAGCATCTATACATTCTAATATTTGATCAGTATGTTCACTAATTAAATAACTGTAAGTTTCTTCGTATGGTTCATAGTCAATTCCGTTAATAACCATAGTATTTCCTTTTAAATTTCCATTATATGCTCGTAGTTCTTTGATATCTTTTAGAATGGTTGCTTTATCAAGACTGGATATATCTTTTTTAGAACCAAGTGTTTTAGCTACTTTTTCTTTAAAATTATTTTCAATGACTATTGTCTTTTGTTTTTTACCATTAACAATATTGTCAGTCATACCAATAACAGTCCCTGATATTGGACTGTATGTAAATATATCATTATTTATTAGCACAATAGCGTTTTTATTAATTTCTTCATTCCCTTTTACGTTAATAATGCTACCATCTTCATATGGCAAATATATATAGTCAGGATCTAGAAACTCTTTTATTTGCTTATTGCATTTTATATTATTATCTTCTTTTATTTTTATATATTTGGTCATATTGTTACACCTTATTTAATTATAACCCAAATAAAAAGAAATAACTAGTATTTCTTATAGAGATGATAATATTTCATCTATTTCTGATTTTGATTTAAAACCAATAAATTTATGAACCATTTCTTTGTTTTTGTAAATCTCAACAGTTGGAATGCTCATAACACCATGCTCTTTAGCAAGATCTTCATGAGTATCAACATCAATCTTTATGATTTTTATATCTTTCATTTCTTCAAATATCTGACCCATCATTTTACATGGCCCACACCATTCAGCAAAAAAATCTACGATTGTTAGTTCATCTGATAAAACTTCTTCTAATTTTTGACCACTTAAATACTCTATCATTTTATATCACCTTTCTTATATGCTTCTACTATTTCTTCAGCACCAGTAAAACTTATTTTACCATTTT
>CACXGV010000020.1 GCA_902767375.1 uncultured Erysipelotrichaceae bacterium | reverse complement strand
ATTATATCACAAAATTAAAAAAATGCAAGTCCTAAGCATTTTTAGCTTAAAACTGCATTCTTTTTTTCTTGCTTCACAATATATCCAGTAACAATATTTCCTATATATAAATATGCATCTGGTTTCTTTCTATTCATAAATTTAAGCATTCTACTAAGTTCATCTTGACTCATACTTAATAGATTTAAAATATAACTCAAATCATCATCTGAATATTCTGAATATATAGATAATAGATATCCAACTACTATTTCTTCAGTTGTAAAAGATAATAATAAATTATCATTATGAATTCTATCTGCTATAAGTTTTATTTTATGTATAAAATCTTTCTCATAAGCAGTAGGTCTTTTTAATCTAGGAATAATATCTCTTTCTACCTTTACCGTAAGACTTTCATCAAGCATTATACTACCAGGATTTTCTAAATCATAAGCAAAATACTTATATAAATCATCAATATCTTCTCTATCTAAATATCTTATTCTTTTATCTACTACTCTTTTATCTAAACCTATAATTTCATATAAACTTTTTCTTTCCTCTGTTAAATTATCTATAATAATCTTAAGTCTATTCTTAGCACTAGTTACCATCGAAGATATCTCACTAGGTATAGATATTACTTCATCAAAGTTTTCTCCATATTTTAAATGCAATAGTCTTCTTTCATTTTCACTAAGTTCAAATATTGCTCTATTAAATTGTTCTTTAGAATAATTACTAAATAATTCTACTAGTGATAAAGAAGATGCACTAATATCTATTTTTTCACCTCTTAAAAGCTTACTAATATTATTCTTAACTGTTCCTCTTAAATAAGAACTATCTAAAGCAGATAGATTATTATTCCATTCATCTAAGTTTTGTCCAAATCTTAAATAAGCCACACCCTTTTGTTTAGTAGGAAGCGCATCTATTGCGCTTTTAATTTCTTCCTTACTATAGCCAGGAAACCAATCAAATATAGTAATCTTTTTAACTTCTAATGAATCTCCTTTTAATAGTTTTCCTATATGATTTTTAATGGTACTTCTCAAATATGTTGCTTCATCGGAAGTTAAATCATCATTATATTCATCTAAATTTTTCCCAAATCTTAAATAAACTAAATATTTTTCTTTTTCTGGAAGTAAACATACTGCTTCATTAACCGCATCCTTAGTATATTCACTAAACCAATCATATATAGTTTTATTCTTTTTCGTAAGTTCTTCTCCTCTTAAAAGCTTTCCTATATTAAATAGAATTGTACTACTAATATATCTAATCTCTCCCATTGGTAAAGGATTTAATTCATCTAAGTTATCACCATATCGTAAATATATCAAAGAACTTTGTTTTTCCGGAAGCTTTTTAACAGCATCTAAAATATCAATAATACTATAACCAGCAAAATGATCTAATATTCCCGCTGAACTTTTAACAATTCTTTCTCCTCTTATTATTTTTTTAATATTTGGAATGACAGTCTTAATAAACATAGATATTTCACTATTTGACAAGACATAATAATCATTTAAATCTTTACCAAACATTCTATAAACAAGAGTTGCTTGATTATCTGGTAAATTTGGTACAACATATTGTAGTTCATCTAAAGTATGATTTGGAAAATAATACTTAATATTACTAATCTTTTTAACTTGACTATTATCTTCATCAGCTAGTAATTTATTCTTAACTGATGGAGTTCTTAACTTTCTTAAAGCCTTAGCCTCAATTTGACGAATTCTTTCTCTTGTAACTCCATAGATCTTTCCGACTTCTTCTAAAGTATAAACACGTCCATAAAAACCATTTCTAAATAAAATAACTTGTTTTTCTCTATTAGTTAAAACATCATCTAATACTTTTAAAAGTTTAGTCTTACTTAATGATTCCACACTTTCTTCTTCAGGATCATATGCAGTTTCATCTGCAATAAAATCTCCAAGTTCAGTTCCTTCTTTTTCATCAGATATCTTTTGTTCTAAACTAACGGTTGAATCTGTTCTAATTTCAAGTATATCTTTAACTTTAGTCTCACTAATACCTAAAATCTTGGCTACTTCACTATTTTCTGGATATATTCCTGTTTTTTCATAAACTTCCCTTCTTACTATTCTTACTTTATTCATTACTTGTCGAGTATTAGAAGGAATTCTAATAGTTGTTGCATTATCTTCACAATAACGATTTATTTCTTGTCTAATCCACCAAGTAGCATACGTTGAAAATTTAAAACCTAAAGTATAATCATATCTATCAATTGCTGTTAATAACCCAATTGATCCTTGTTGAGTTAAATCCTCAAACTCTACATTATACTTTCTAGCATAACTATTAGCATATTTTTTAACTAAACCAAGATTATGATTATATAAAATATCTCTAGCCCCTAAATCTCCATTTTTAACCCTTATCATTAAAGATTTAACTTCTTCAAAAGATAAAACCTTATTCTTAGAGCCTTTCTTACCATAAATAAATTCATCAAGATCTAAACTAAAAACTTCAGCATATGCCATTAAAAGAGCCGCAATAATTAAATTATTATGATATAAATCCTTTAAAGATTGACTACCTCCACTAAATAAAAATTGTAAAGCATTTAATAGTATTTCTGATCTTCCTATTAATTCAACCGCATCATCAAAAGATAATTCTTCTACAAAATTATTAGCTATATAATCACTTAAATTATTTAGAAGTTTTATACATTTATCTTCTCTCTTTTCAAAATTAAAATTATCTTTTAAATATTGATATAAATTTTCAACCATAAATCCCCCATAAATTGGGATTATAATACAATATAAATCAAAAAAAATAAAGACCCTTAATTAGAATCTTTATTTAATTTTTGATATTCAAGATACAATTCAACATCTAATAGATTAATACCAGATAATGTAATATTTTCATTATTTATTAAAGTTTCAATATCTTTAATAGTTATATTTGTTGCATCATCAACTAAACTATCAATAGTTAAATTAACTTTTTCTAAATTATACTTATCAACTATTAACTGTTTCATAGGTTTTTCATCTAATAAAGCAACATTGCTAAGTAAATAAAATCTATTTCCATTAACATAGTTTCTAAGTTCTCTATATTCATCATTTAAACTATTAATATCTCTTGTTTCATCAACTTTTAAAGCCATATTAATAAAATATATATAATTAGAACAAATAAGTTTTAAAACTTCTAAAATAGATGAATCTTGACTTAAATTAGTATAAATAATATTTTTAAAAGATGCATCATCAAGCTCATTATAGTGACCAATAATGCTATTTAAAACTTCTTTATACTGAAATAACCATTTCTCATCATTTTTCTTTTTACCAAATAAAGGTTTCTTATTTTGTTTAGCTATTAATTTATTAAGTTTTCCTTCATCAGAATTTATTTCCTTTAAAGTTTTACCTTTAACATCCTTATATTCATCTTTTTTACTTAACTTTTCTTTCATATCATCAAATAAATACTTATACTTAATTAATAAATCATATTCATTTAAAACATGATATAACTCATTTAAAGAATCATAATCAAAGCTAGCTTCACTAAAATACTTCTCTTTTTTCTTATCAATATCTTTATAATCCCCTAAAAGATATTCTCCCCTAATAAACTTTTCAAAATTACTCTTAGCGTCTCTTCGCTTTAATAAATCTACTTCTTCACTTAGTTTAATTCTTAAATCATATAATTCTTCATCCTTATGTGTCTTTAAATATTCTTCATGTCTAGTAGTATAAAACTTACTAATTTTCTTTTCATTTTTTAAATAAATACTTTTAAAATTAATCTCGATAGTTTTTAAAATTTCTGGATTTTTCCAATAATAATCTTCAAAACAACTAGCAAGTTCATCATTAGATGCACCACTAATTATTTTATCCATATAATCTTTAACATAATTATTAAAAGTAAAATCTTCTTTAGTAAGCTCTATTTCAACTTTCTTAAATGATTCTAATATTTTCTTAATACATTTATTAACACTAGTTAAATCTTCTTTATAATACCTATTTAATTGATATAAATAATAATCTAAATGCATTTTTTCATAAGGAGTATTATAAACATTCCATTCATTAACAATATTACATTTTTCTAACTCTTGAGTTAATTCGTTAACTTTATCATTATTATTTAAACTATTTAAATAATCAATTCTATTATGAATTTCTTTATCAACTAATTCTAATCTATTATTATCTTCTTTTAAAGCTTCTAAAATATAATCCATCTTTCTTTTACGATTATACTTGGTACTTAAAGGAAGAACATCAATAACATTTCTAAAATCATTATATTTATTAGTTAAATCATCTATCATTTAGTATCAGCTTCCTCTACTTTTTTCTTTTCATTATTTAAAAACTCTTGATGTTCTAGAATTAAACGATAAAGTTGAATTAATTCCTTATTAGTTATTTCTTTTAATTCTTTTTCCATAAATACCTCACTTTATAATTATATATCTTATTACTTCCCCAATTTGGGTATCATTATCATATAATCTAAATGATAATCGATAAGTACCTGTTAATAAATTATTTTTCATCACAAATGTCATCTCATTATTATCACCTGGATTTTCAATAATTAAATATTCTTTTTGATTATTAGTTCCAAATAATGATTGATCAACATAATCTTGTAAATCTACAAGTTCATAATTAGTATCATATACTTCATCATAACTTCTTCGATACATTGCTACTCTAATTGAAGGATTTTCTAATAGTGAAGTATATGCTATATTAAATGTTAAATTTTGTGGATCAGCTCCATTTAAAATAACACTTTCATCATTAATTACTGGATTAAGTCCGTATTTACTACTAATAATTGTAATTGGTATTCTCTCTGTCACAATTTCTCCAGAACTATAATAAATACCATCCGCTGATGCAAAAGTTTCAATTACAAATGTATAATCACCTGTTGCAAGTGTTGAGTTATCCGTATTAAATATAATCCATTTTTCTGTATTACCTATCTTATTAGATAACTTAATATGTGTATAACCTGCAATATCAGGATAATACGTTATACCATCCATCATAAAGTATGTACCAGTTAAATCTGTCCCAGAAACAACATTACCATCTCCATTTAAGATATAAATTTGACTACCTAACTTAGAATCAAAATATTGAGTATCAGTAATAACTGTTCCATTTAGATTAGAACTTTGATAATTAACAACTAAATCAAAGATATCATTATAACCTATATATAATGGATTATCAGAAACACTTACATCCAAACTAACCTGAGAATCTAATCCCGAATATAAATTATATAACAAACTATCTCTTTCAATACCTAATACCGAGATAATCGACTCATCATTACCATCTCTCATCTCAATCAGGAATTTATTCTCGAGCATCGTTGTATTTATATTAGCATCTCCAAAATCAACAATAAATATAAATTCTTCACTACTATCCGAGCCATCATAATATGTCAAATTCATTGCCTCATCATCATAATTACTATTATTACTCATACTACCCATTCTCGTAAACATTGAAAGTGGATATGAAGCTTCATTTTGCGTAGCAAATTCAGAAGTTGCAGTTGTAACATCATCAGCTGTAATAACATGATAATAATATTGTGGATCTCCTGATGAATAGTCAAGCATTGTAATCTTAGTATTTTCCGGGAATACAAAGGACGAAGTAAGCACCCTATGATAACCGGTACGATATAAATTCTCTCCTGCACTATATAAAGCAAAATAAGCACTAAATTTACTCTTAGTAGTTATATTATTTTGCGTTGATGCAAATAATTCATATTTATCACCTGGAGTCATCGCACCTTCATACTCCGTTGTTTGGAAAAGCGCTGTTGACATATGAACATTAATTACTAATCTCTTAATTTCATTAGACAACGCATTTAACTTTGTAATTGCCATAATTGAAATACGAACTGTACCTAAATCCTGTGCTATGCTAATATTCTTGGAATGGTATAGATAGAATAGCATAGTTGGAACCGTTGTGGTATTTTCACCTTCATAATAAGTTTCCCCACTGATAGCAGGTTCCCTTGTATAGAAGTTTGTCTTACCAGAGGTTAACCATCCACTATTTGATGCTTCCATAGATAAACCGAATATAGTATTAGCTTCATTTTCAGTAGATGCTATTCTCGGAATACTATTCTTATCTACTAAAGATATTCCTTCCGTAATATCTACACTATCAAATGATAATATTTGGAAAGAAGTATTTGGTTTAGAGAATTCATAGAAAGGAGTTTCTACTGAACCTAAAGTTGAATATTTAGATGCAGTTAAATTAACATTAATTTCTATTACATTCTCTCCAATAAACCACATATAGAACTGAGCATCATCTGGAGTTGGTTCTATATATTTAATCTCATTAACAGTTGTTTCTTGATTAATATAATTACTATAGAATCCATTAACCCTAATATCATGATTAGCCGTATGTTTACCTACAACATAACTACCTTTACTAAAGGTACCAGACCAATCAAGTAAATCCCCTCCATTATAAGATTTATTATAAATACCAGTATTAACATTATTATCATTATCATAGTTAAAGATTCCTAAGAAACTCATACCATGAACTTCACCATAATCACTTACTTGTTGATTTTTAGCTATATTTAAATTCTTACCTTCATACATATATACTCTATTATCAACAGATTTATTTGTTATAGTTTTAGAGTTTTCATCAATTGTTACTACCGCTGGATTACCACTAGCATCTAAACTTTGAAAGTTTTCTAAAAGGTTAGCACCTGTTTCAAAGAATAATGATGTATTATTCTTAATAACAAAATCTTCAACACGGCTAATTGCAAATAATTCTGTTGCATAATCATTTGCTCTATCCACCGCACCTTTTAATAGCATATTAGAATTATCAATTGTAACATAAGTAACTCTTTGAATAGATACATTTCTCTTTGGATTACTAAATACTCCATAATTTTTAATATTTAAATAACTATCTCCACTTGCTGATGAAGCATTACCTCCACCATAGAAAGAACCATTAATATCAAAATTAGTATATGTATCAGCATCTATATTAATATGAGTACCTTCTGTAACACTAATAAATGACCAGTCATAGTTAGGAGATCCTGAAGCATTTGCTTCACCTCCACCAAAGACATGACCTTTAATATAAATATCATTTTGTGTAAGCCCTGTATTACTAGTTAAAGCATCTTTTCCGATATTAACAACTGTACTACCATGAATAACAGATGTATTAGCGCCACCATAAATATTTCCATAGAGCTTACCACCAGCAATATCTACTACACTAACTGAATTATTAACACTATCCGTTCCAGTTGCTGCTCTATTTCCTCCACCAAAAATACTTCCACTTGCTGGTGCCACCGAATCAGTAGTACCAACTATTGTATTGCCATCAACGATTATATGAGTATTTCCATATAAAGTAGCACTTTCTCCATTACCACCAGCATAAGCACTACCTAAGACCTCAACATCAGTAAGAGTAACTAAAGAGTTGCCTCTAACAACGCCATAGTTTCCACCACCATAGACATTATTATTAATCTTTCCACCATTAATATCTAAAATAGTATTTCCTTGAACTTCAGCAAGATTACCTCCACCAAAGACATTATTAATAGTTCCTTTAGTAATTGTAACATTAGCTGTACCTACAGCTGCTCTATTTCCTCCACCATAGATATTTTGAATTGTATTTGTTGTATCAACTATAACATTAGTAGTTGTAACTAAACCAGTATTATCTGAGCCACCATAAACATTACTTACAGTTCCTCCAGTAACTGAAACATTACTTGTCGTAAGACCAGCACTATTTCCACCACCGAAGACATTACTTACAACACCATCAACAACACTAATATTACTTACGCCACTGGTAGCTTCATTTCCACCACCATAAACTGAATTACTAACTCCATTATTGAAAGAAACATGACTAGTAAGAGTATTACCTCCGGCATTATTACCACCATAAACATAACTACTAT
>CACXGV010000019.1 GCA_902767375.1 uncultured Erysipelotrichaceae bacterium | reverse complement strand
TAATCATTTCTGGACAAGAATTAACATTAAAAAGTTTCAAAGAAGCTGGAATCAAAGGAAATGATATTTCTAGATTAGAAATATATGGACTATTAGTAAAAGACAAAGATGGTATTTATCATTTAACTAACACTGATATTCTATATGGTGAAGCCAAAAGATTAATGCTATTAAGAGACTATTATAATGCTAGATTATACTTAAATGCTTTAATTGCTATAAATCCTAATCACATAGGAGCTCACTTTCAATTATTTATTTTAAGTATCGTAAATTATAAGTTTTCTGATGCCGTAATCCATTTAGATTTTCTATATCAAAATAATACTAAAGAATATCAAATTGATTATAACCTATACTGGTTATTATTAAGCAATCTAACAACCATACCTAAAGAGTATCAAGAATTAGTAGATAATCTAACCTTTAATGATTTAAAAATAGACATGATTAATCGTGGGGGAGATATTAATCAATCAGATTTAGATTTAGAGAATAATATTCGTCATAATGTTTTAAAAAGAAAATATTATCAAGCATCTATCCTAGCTAAAGACTTAAGATATCGTCATAAAAAATCTACTACAGTGGATGCCATATTAAATGTTTTAATTAGAGAATCTTACAAAGAACAAAACTCTTTAGTTGGAATAGAAGCTAGATTAATAAAAACTAAAAAATATACCGAATTAAAAGAATATCTAAAATCATCCGCTCATAAGAAAACTATTGGTATAAGAGAAGAATATCTTTCTAAGCTAATAGATGCCTTAGAAGACATTAAATCATTTAAAAGATTACCACATATAAGTGTAGTATATACTAATAATGTATTTGATGCGATAGATTGTGAAAACTATCATTTAGCTTTAAGTTTATCTAAAAAAGTATCTGGTGATAAAAAAGGAAGTTATGAAAATCCTATTGAATTATTATTAACTGACATAGTTGATATTTTAGATGAAATGAAAAAGAACTGTACAACCATCTCAGCTTATGCCCTAGAAAAAGTTCTAAATGCTCTTCATAGAAATGATTTTATAGCCTTTAAAGAACAACTTAATAACTTTTTATGTTTCATTCATAAAGAAGAATATGTATCTTTAATAACTGACTTAACAGAATTAGATTTTGAAGCTTTAACAGAAAACTATAAATATACAACTGAAGTATTAATTAAACTTAACAAAAGATTGCCAATTGATATTAACATATTTATAACAGGCTTTTATAATGCTATAAATAAATATAACTTTAAACTAGCCCATATTTTTCTAAATATTATAACTAAATTTAAAGGTCTAGGGTATGATCTTAATATCGAAGAATTAACTTCATTTTTAATAGAAACCGAAAATAAGTATTCTGACATTATTCCTAAAGAGGAAAATAATGAAGAACTAAATAGTTATATATTAAATATAATTGATCAAATGAGACAAGATAAAAGTATAGCTCATATAATTAATATTAGTAATGAAGAATATCTAGAAGCATTAAGAAACACAATAGGATATAAAATTTTATCAATAGGTAGTCATTATGTATTAATGCAAGATGAAGCCTATGATGAAAAAGTAGATTATATCACATTAAGAGATGAAGGTATTAAACTATTTAAAAAAGGCGATTATAAAAAAAGTGCTGTTATCTTTGAAAAATTAATTAGAATCTCTTCAATGCCTAATATTTATTTAGCTAGATATTTTAAATACTTAGGAGTTTGCTACTATAATTCCGGAGCATCATCTCTTGCATCTAATTATTTAAGTATAAGTGATTTACTATTTAAATCATTAAATATTGAAAGTAATCTTGATGCATATTTAGATGAATTGTCACTAGAAGAAGATACTAAACCATCATTTATTATGGAAATAGGAGACTTTAATTATAGTAATAATATTTCTAGTATCGAATACCTATTAGATATTGCTCATCTATTTATTGGAATTGATTTAAATATCGAAGAGATTTCCCAAGAACATAATTTAAACTATGATGAAATAACCTATATCTATATCTTAATTGCTAGAGAATACTTCCAAGAAGGTTTAATTAAACAAGGAGATAAATACTTGAAAATAGCAAGTATGAGATTAAATAAACCAGATTTAGCTAAAAGTATAATTGCATATCTTGAAAAAAATAAAAGATTTTGTCAATATCAAAAAGATAGTATTTGTATATAAAAGACTCTAAGAGTCTTTTTTTGTTTAAATAAAAAACAATTAAACCATTATATATATGGTGATATTATGAATATGCTAATAACAATATTTAGAACATTATTCTTTTATTTTTTTGTAACTCTTATTTATCGTATTATGGGAAAAAGAGAAGTGGGTCAATTAGGCATTATCGATCTAATAGTTTCAATTTTAATTGCCGAACTTGTTGCAATCAGTATTGAAAATATCAATGAATCTATTCTCCTAACCATTATCCCTATTTCGTTACTAGTTTTAATTGAAGTATTATTCGCATACATCTCAATGAAAAATCGTGCATTCAGAAACTTCTTTTCTGGTAAACCAAGTATAATAATTAACAAAGGGGTATTAAACTATAAAGAAATGGTAAAACAAAGATATAGTTTAGATGACTTACTTTTAAGTTTACGAACTAACGGAATAAAATCAATTGATGAAGTAGAATATGCCTTTCTTGAAAATAATGGCAAACTAAGTATCTTTAAATATAACTTATTAAAAAAACAAGGAGATTATCCTATCCCTATAATTATTGATGGTGTAATTCAAGATAATACCTTAAAAAGCATTCATAAAACTAAAACTTGGTTATATTTATATATTAAAAGACAAAATATTCTTTTAGAAGATATCTTCTATGGATTCTATAAGAATCATAAAATATATATCATCAATAAAAAAGATATTGTAAATGTCTAAAGCAATGTAAAGATTACATAAAATTTACAAAACAAACTAGTAAACTTTACACTATAGTTTTATAATAAAACTATAGGAGTAGAAGTATGAAAGAATTTATTGTAAATCTAATAAAATTAGTTTTAAGTGTAATTGTAGTATTATTTATTGAAGAATACTTTTTTAAAGTAATGTCTTTAGTAGGCCTTCATTTAACCGAAACTCCATTAGTAAGATTAATAATATATATCTTAGAATTTATTATAATATACATAATATATGGAAGAGAAATAAGTGCAGCCTTTTCTAAATATCAAAACAAACTAGGAAGTAACTTCCTATATACTGTTATTTCTTATATAGTGGTCTTTATAGCAATGATGATAACCAATTATTTAGTAAGACTAATAGCTACTAATTTAAATATTAGATATAGTGGATTAAATTATATAAATATCTTTAATAAAACCTTTAACTTTGATTTAATAGTCTTATTTATTACTACTATGATTATTATTCCTTTTGTAAAAGTTAGTATATTCGTTTTAGGAATAAATAATCTTTTTAAAGGTAAAATAGGTATTTTCTTTAGCGGTTTATTATATGCTCTTTATGAAGGATTCCTAATCGGCGGTAATTTTGGCCATGTATTTATCGATGTTATAGATGAATTTGTCTTATTTGTTTTACTATCATATATTTATCGCAAGAATAGTAATATAGCCTTTAGTATTGTAACATTTATATTATATGAATTATTTTCGGCATTATTAATAACTAAAATAGTTTAGGAGGTATTTATGAAAATTAAAAACATTATCAAATTTATTTTATTAATTATAATGTTCTTTTTAGGAGGAATAATCTTTAGCTTAATATTTCATTATTTTGGCATTGATCCAACTAAATTTGATTCCAAAGATAATGCTTATTTTCAATGTTTAGCTGAATTAACTTATGCCATTATTATTTACCTAGCATATCGTAAATATATGCAAAGTGATTATAAAGAGTTTAAAAATGGCAAAAGCAAATATATGGATACATTTGTTAAATATTTAGCAATATTCTTTGCTGTTAAGATAGCATCAGCAGTTCTAACCAGTATTATTGGCTATATGATTGGTTTAGAGCTTACAGATAGTGAGAATCAAACTATAATTGTTGAACTAACTAGAAGTGCTCCATTTATGATGCTCCTTTCAACATCTTTATTAGCACCAATAGTAGAAGAGGGAATCTTTAGATTATCATTAAGAAAAATTATAAACAACAAAACCGTATTTATTATTTTATCAGGTCTTATCTTTGGCTTTATGCATATTTTTCCTACTGAAATACCAATAGCTGAAGCCTTAACATATTCAATTACTTATGTAACTATGGGAGTATTCCTTGCTTATGTATATGCAGATACTGATAATATCTGGATTCCAATCTTACTTCATGGAACAAATAATTTATTAAGTATGTTAGCTATTTTATTTTTAGGATAGATAATATATAATATATAGAAAACTTAGGTGGTAAAATGAAAAATATTATAGAAAATTTATTTGGGTTTCTTTATTCACTTAGTATGGGAGATTACTTCTTCTTTATTGGAACCTTCTTACTTATTGTATTGTTTATTTATATTTTATATCTAATTAAGAGTAGCGACGAAAAAACATCATTAGAAGATGATATCCTAAATGCTAATAATAATGATAACTTTGATATTGAGGCTGTTAGCAAAGATATTGAAAAGAATTATAAACCAGAAACAATCAAACTAACAAGTTATGAAGAAGAGCAAGAAAACAATGCCATAATTAGTTATGAAGAATTAGTAAAAAATAAAGATAAATTAAATTATACTTATGATGATGAATATCAAAGTGATATTCCTGAATTAAAAGTAAAAAAATTTGATTTAACCAATACAAGCGAAATACCAGTTGTTGATAATAAAATAGAAGTTCAACTTATGAGTTATGAAAAAGAAGAAGAATTCTTAAATACTTTAAAAGAACTTCAAAAGAATCTTCTTAGCTAGGTGAAATATGGAGAATCAAACAGAAGTTAAACCAAGAAGAAAATTTCAAGATAGCATTTTTGGGATTATCCTTTTTTCATTATTAATTATGATAGCATCTGGCTTAATACTAGTTGATGATAACGCCATGCCGTATATTACTAATCCAGACATAAGATATATCATTTTTGCTTATGCCTTAAGAATAACCGAAATATTAATCATGCTAATAATATTTAGCATCTTTAAAAGAACTAGACCATTATTAGATAAATTTACTTTAAAACATAACAAGCTAATTCCTGGATTAATAATAGGTATATGTTTAAATGGAATTTGTGTTCTAATTGCCATCTTTCATAAAGATTTAACTTTATCTTACCAAGGATATGATATAGGAATTTTATTATTTGCTTTATTATCAGTAGGTATTCAATCTGCATCTGAAGAAATATTAACAAGATTATATATGTTTCAAATGTTAATAAAAAGATATAAAAGTCCATGGGTAGCTATTTTAACTAATAGTATTCTCTTTGGAATCCTTCACTTATTTAACGAAGGAGTAACCGTAACTGCCATTATATCTGTAATAGCTATTGGTATCTTACTTTCTATCTTAGTTTATATCTTTGATGATATATGGATAGCTATCGGTCTTCATACAGGTTGGAATTTTATGCAAGCATTTATTCTAGGTCTTCCAAATAGTGGGGAAGTATCAACTTATTCAGTCTTTAAAATAGTTAATGCTAAAAATAGTCTTTTATACGACACAACCTTTGGTATCGAAGCAACCATCACTGCTATAACGGTAATTGCTATTATGTCATTTCTATTCTGGCATTTTTCTAAAAAAGAAGCAAAAACTAGTTAACTAGTTTTTTTCCTTTTTTTATGATAGAATACTTTCGTTACCAAAAGGGGTGATATTATGAAATTTTGGATTGAAACATTAGGTTGTAAAGTTAATACCTACGAATCTGAAGTTATAAAAAGTTTATTATTAAAAAATGGCTATGAAATTGCCTTTGGACCAGAGCAAGCTAATATTTTCGTTGTTAATACTTGTTCTGTTACCAATCAATCAGATTCCAAATCTCGTAAAGTAATTCGTAGTTTAAAAAGATTAAATCCCGAAAGTATTATGGTTGTTTGTGGATGTTCTTCTCAACATCATCAAGAAGAATTATCATCTTTAGGTATAGATATTTTACTAGGCAATAAAGATAAAACTAAAATAGTTGATCTAATCAAAGAATATCAAAAACATCATGAACCTATAATTGACTTTAGTAATATGCAAAATGAAGAGTTTGAAGATATGGAAATAAGTAATTATCAAGATCGTACTCGAGCTTTTATTAAAATTCAAGATGGTTGTAATAATTACTGTACTTACTGTATAATTCCATACTTACGTGGCAATATTCGTAACAAAGATTTTAATAAAGCTTTGGAAGAAGTAAATAACTTAGTAAATAATGGTTTTAAAGAAATCGTTCTAACTGGTATTCATACTGGAAGCTATCCAAAACTTACTAAGTTAATTCATGAAATGAGTAAAATTGAAGATTTAGAAAGAATTAGAATAAGCTCTATTGAAGCAACTGAAATAGATGATGAATTCTTAGAAGAACTAAAAAATAATCCTAAAATTTGTAACCATTTACATATTCCAATTCAAAGTGGATCAAATAATGTCTTAAAAATGATGAATCGTAAATATAATGTTGATGAATTTATTACGATGATTGAAAAAATAAGAGCAATAAGACCAGATATTAATATCACCACTGATTTAATCGTCGGTTTTCCAACTGAAACAGAAGAGGACTTTAAAGAATGCATAGATACTGTAAACAAAATTAAATTTGGCAAGATTCATGTTTTCCCATTTTCTAAAAGAGATGGTACTGGTGCCGCTCGTATGAAAAATATTGTATCTGATAAACAAAAAAAAGATCGTACCCATGAAATGTTAGATTTATCATTAAAGTTTGAAGAAGAATACTATAAAAGATTTATTAATCAAACATTAAATGTATTAATTGAAGAAGTATACGATGATTATTCTACTGGTCATACTTCCAACTATATTAAAGTAATTATTAACCAAAAACTAAAACATAATGAAGATTATAATATCCTAATTACTAAAGTAGAAGGAAATAATGTCTACGGGGAGATTACAAATGAAATTAATTAGAGACTTAAACAACCATCGATTATTTATAACAGAAGAAGACAAGATTATTCTTGAATTAGGTTATGTAGCAGATGAATTCGCTATAATATTTCATGAAGATGTAGAGATTCCTATCACAAAAAAACTAGATAAAACTCTATATGAATCTTTAAATAGTGTGTTAGATACTAATTATTACTTTTCTAATAATTGTGGAAAACAAGACAAAGATTCTATTGTATGGCTATCAGATGGAACCTGTGACTTAGATGATGAAGAATCAAGAAATAAGGTTAATCATTTAACAATAAGAAGGTATAATAATACCATATATCTATCAGTTACAAATCCTTTCTGTGACACTAATGGATATAAAAAAAGATATAAATTAATAGCTTTCTCACCAGCTGGTAATGGCTTCTTTGCAGTAGACCGCGATACTGGTAGCTTTTTCCAAGATGATATTATTAGATGCTATAGACAAACATTAAATGCAAAAGTAGCAAGATTATGATTGCTACTTTTTTATTACTCAAAAATAATATATAATAGTACTTATGAGTTATATAAAAGGAAGATTTAAAAATAATATATTTGAAGCAGACTCCGGCTATAAAGTTGGTCTTTTTAAAGTTATAGAAACTGACGAAGAAGACATTGAACCTAACAAAACCATTACCTTTACTGGTTATTTTTCAGATATCAATAAAGAAGATAAATATATTTTGTATGGAGATTATATTTTTCATAATCGTTATGGTTATCAATATAATGTTAAAACTTATGAAAAAGTAAAACCTGAAGGAAAAGATGCTATTATTGATTTTTTAACCAGTTCATTTGTTAAAGGTTGTGGAGAAGTCTTAGCTAAAAGAATATATGATACTTTTGGCGATGAAACCCTAGAAAAAATTAAAGAAGATGAGAACAATCTTCTTTTAGTGCCTAAAATGACTAGTAAAAAAGCTTCTAGTATCTACAAATCTGTAATTAAATATATGGATGCTGATAAAGAAATTATTGAACTTAAAAATATGGGATTTACTATTAAAGAAACTATGAACTTAATGAATACCTATGGTAAAAAAGTATTAGATATTATTGATAGTAATATTTATACCCTAGTAAATGATATTGACTTTAAAAAGTTAGATAATATCTTTATAAATAATCATGAACTAGAAGATCCTAGAAGAATAAGAGCATGTATAATTGAAGGAATGAAAAACTTATCATTTAATAATGGTGATATCTATTTATATAAAGAAGAAATAGCAAACTTTTTACAAACAACATATCATATTGAATCAGACCTTACTAATTATTTATTAACTCTTCAAAACGAAAAGTCAATTATAATTCAAAATGATCGTTATTACCTAATGAATGATTATTTAGATGAATTAAATAATGCTTCATCAATTAGTTTCCTAATGACTAAAGAACCTAAAAAGATTAATAGATTTAATAGTCTTATTAAAAAAGTAGAAATGGAAAATGATATAACTTATAACAATGAACAAATAGAAGCCATCAAAAAATCTTTAGAAAATAATATTAGTATTATAACGGGTGGACCTGGTACCGGTAAAACTACTATAATTAAAGGCATTGTAAGACTATACGCACAAATACATAATTTATCAAATGATGGATTGTATCAAAATTTATGTCTTTTGGCTCCAACTGGAAGAGCAGCTAAAAGAATGAGTGAAACATCAGGACTGCCTTCTATGACTATCCATCGTTTCTTAAAATGGGATAAAGAAACTAATACTTTTGGTATCAATGAATTTAATAAATTAAACTATAATTTATATATTATCGATGAAGTAAGTATGTTAGATAATCACTTATTATCATCATTTTTTAAAGGAATAAATATTAATACCCAAATAATATTTGTTGGAGATGAATATCAATTGCCATCAGTTGGCCCTGGACTAATTCTTGCCGATATGATTAAAGCAGGGGTAGATCATATATCACTTAAAAATATCTATCGTCAAAGTGAAAACTCATATATTCCAGAACTAGCGAGAAATATTAAAGAGGGAATTATAACCGAAGATAACCTAACTAAAAAAGATGATTTTAATTTTATTACTGCTTCAAGTCATGATATCAAAGAATACCTAACTGAAGTTTTAATTAGAATTAAAAATAAAAAAATAGATATATCTAAAGTCCAAGTCCTAGCTCCAATGTATAAAGGCGAAAATGGTATTGATAATTTAAATGTCTTACTTCAAGATATATTTAATCCTAAAGATAAAGATTTAAATGAAGTAAAAATAGGCCCGATTATCTATCGTGAAAAAGATAAAATATTAAATTTAATTAATGATCCAGATAATAATATTTATAATGGGGATATTGGTTATATTGAAGAAATAAATCTTAACTCTAAATTAGATTTTATGATTATTAACTATTATGGACACTTAGTATCATATCAAAAAGAAGATTTAATAAATATTACCCATGCCTATGCCATGAGTATTCATAAAAGCCAAGGATCAGAATTTAATCATGTTATTATGCCAATAACAAGCGCATATTCTAGAATGCTTTATAACAAACTATTATATACTGGAGTATCCCGTGCTAAAGAATCATTAGTAATAATAGGGTCATACCATGCCTTTAATAATGCCATTTTAAATAACTATAGTGAAGTAAGAAAAACAACCCTAGCTTCTAAAATAATGAATAATATTAATTAGATTGGTTACACTATAAATGAGGTGTAATATGAAAGATAAATTTATGTACATGATGGGAGCCATGACTGGTATCGGTCTCTATATGGGATTATCTAAACTTTCTCAAAATAAAAGTAAAATAAAATCAACTATGAATAAGATGATAGATGATGCTTCCAACATGGTAAATTAATAGAATCTTCGTATGATTCTATTTTTTATTTATTTTTTATAAAAAAATGATATAATAAAAGTATAATAGAGGTAAGGTAGGGCAATTATGAAAAAAATATTCTTGTTTTTAATAAGTTTTTTATTCATTATCAACGTAGATGCTGCAATAAATGTAGAGTATGATGGTTTTAATGTAAGGGAAAGAAATTACGTTAAAACTTTACCAACTTTAAGCGTCAAAAACGCTAATATCACCATAACTGGTTCTGACGCACATTACATCAAACGCGGAGATTATAACAATGTGTTTGGTGAGTACGGAATCTACTATGAAGGGCCATATGTTTTAGGGACAAGCTTAGGAGATGGATTACATACCAATACTATTGATGCTACAATTGTTTTAAGATGGAATAATGGTGCATTATTATCTGATGGCGGTACAGCCGATGTTGTACTTACAGTTACAGATATTAAACATTCAGTATCAAACAGAGATACTAGTAAACCTGAACCAGAAGTATACTATTCTGAAATTTTATATGGTGATGATAGAGTCTTACTTTATGCTGAAAATCCAAAATCTAGTATCGCACCAACCGATTATAAACAAATGACTGCTGAAGAAAAAGCCGAATATGACACAGGAGTGCATTTAGGTGCAGAATACAAAGTAAATATTAAAATAGTTAAAAGCGGAACAAATACTGTAATAGATACAACTAAATATCCTAATATGGCTTTCGGAGCATACGATATTGATGTATGGGATAATACTGTAGATCTTTCTTCATATACCGAACAACAAGAAAAAAAAGAAGCAAGATATAGAGGTCAATATGTTGAGTCTATTGAATTTATGAATGGCGTTAATAGTACTATTCATTTACCTCTAGACACTCCTTTAAATAATATTAAAGAGCAAGCTCTTATTAAGGCTGTAACTGGCCCACATGGTGGAACTAGAATTATTCCAAATGCTGAAAAAATGGCTAATGCCGATATTCGAGCAAAAAGTAATGACCCTGAAACATACTATTCAGGATTTACTACCATGGTTTCTCCTGCTGGAGTAGATTTCTATTGGAGAGGATATGGTTGTGGAACCGCACTTTTCAATGCTCAAGATGTAATTATTGATCAAACTCACAATACTGGAGGTATCGTAAAAACATCTACTTACGGAAGAACTGCAACTCTTGCCGAAGAAACTCACACATCTCATGAAATAGGTAGTTCTCCAACTTATACTTATCCACCACTTCCAGGTTATCATATTGAAGAATTAAAAATAGATAAGGTAGTAACACCTCCTGAAGCAGGATATTCTCATACATTTAATAGTTTAGTATATAATCCATTAGTAAGATTAAATGAAAACGAAGAAATAATAATGGAAGATGGAAAACCTGTAATGATTCAAAATAGACACTCAATTGATATTTTATATGCTCCAAATGAATTTACTGTTGTCTATGAAGATGGTGGTGGAAAAGATGGCGTTGAAAAAATGCCTGATCAATCTGCTAAATATGGTGAAAATATTCAAACATCTAAAAATGAGTATGCCAAAGATAGATATGTCTTTAATAACTGGTTACTATATACTGAGACTCCAGATGGAGTAAGAACTCAAGTATTTAATAATGATGGAACTCCTTACATAGTTAACGAC
>CACXGV010000018.1 GCA_902767375.1 uncultured Erysipelotrichaceae bacterium | reverse complement strand
TTAAAACCCTCCTAAAGTAATTTTATCATATTTTTATGAATATTAAAACTCAAACTTAATTGTTTGAGTTAATTATAAATATGGTGCTAGTGGTGGAGATATTTACAACAACTTTATTAAACAAAATTTTGTCAAATATAATAATGAAAGAATAAAACTATTTATTTTTTCTAGGCATAAATACTCTTTTTAATACATGATTTTTTTCACTACCTGGTAATTCTTTTGATAGTATTTCATCTGAACGTTTTTGAAATTCTTCATTTGTATAAATTTTACCCATTTGAACTTTTACAGGAACGTTTATATAGAATTCATGATGATTTTTAATGTCTTCAATAGTATCTTCAGTTATAACAAGATTAGGATAATCTTCTTCTAATATATTTTTATTCATATGCATCCTCCTTATTTGTCAATATTATATCACATATAATACTATTTTTTATAAATTTTGACTTATTTGTTTATATTTTGTTTATGGCAAAATATTTAACCCTCTAGGTATTTTGACACAAGTATCAAATTACCAGTGAGAATTCTTATCCAACAAAAAATCAGTCATATTTCAGACTGAAAATATATTAAAAGTTCGAATAGTTCAAACAGATTCGTCACTGGTGCCGGAGAAAGGAATCAAACCTCTAACCTACTGATTACGATTCAGTTGATCTATCAATTGCGCTACTCCGGCATAAATAAAAAAAATGGTGGACCCTTAGGGATTCGAACCCTAGACCCACTGATTAAGAGTCAGTTGCTCTACCAACTGAGCTAAGGGTCCATTCACTTACAACATAAGTATTTTATCATTTTTTTTATATTATTTCAAGAGTACATTAAAAAAATAAAAAACACTTGTTAAAGTGTTTTACATATTCATCATTTGAAGTACGGCAAATATAAGCAAAATCATTACTCCTGCACCTGTTGCAAGAAGCATAGACATTGTTTTACCTTCCATTTTATCAAGTCTTTCTTTATATCTAGTTTCTCTTGCTTTTTGTTGCAAAGATGAAATAGACCTAGAGAAAGTTAATAATTGTTCTTGTTTTCTATCTTGTCTACCTAACGATAAACGATATAATAATCTCATCATACGCATTGAATCTCTAACTGGATATGTCTTAGCAAATTCCATATATGGATTAATTGTTGAATCACCAGCATTTATTTCAGCAATCATTTGTTGTAAACCTTTTTTAAATATTTCTGGAGCTGCATCAATAGATTTACCTAAGGCTACAGGAACGGTATAGTGTTGTACTAATATTTCTAACCCTTTTAAATAATGTGGTAATAATGAATCTATTTGATGTAAATGTGCTTTATAGTACTTTTTTAAATTACTATAGCCCATTTTAAATACAACAAATCCAACAATTAAAGCAGCAAGAACATATAAATAAGATAAACTATTTATAAATAGTGTTAATAGTATTAAACCTACTAATACTCCATCTCTAATTCTCTTACCAAAGAGAAAGTCAGGATCAACAGCTTCACCAAATTTAGCCCTAACTAAGAAATCATAATCATCCTCTTTAAATTTTCTAAAATGAACTTTATTATCATCAACTAACTTATTTAAATCTATTACTTTAGTAAATTGTAGTGCAAAAACAATAACAGCACCTAACCCTATTATTTCAAAATACATAAATTACTCAACCCCCACATCTTCATTGTAATACTTCTCACCTGTAATTAAGAAGTAACAATTAATTAATATTATTGCATGCAACAAGAAATCAACATACCACATATCAAGCAATTTTATATATGAATCTTTTCCTAATAAGAATTGCATAGCCATAACAAGGAAGAACAATGCTAAACCAAATGTTACAAATCTAGTATGGAAATTAGCTCTATCCATTCTATCTCTATATACACCTTCAACTAATGCATCAATATCCAGTGACATATTTTCTAAAGATTCACCAGAATCTCTAGCACCTTCTTTTGTGATTTGATAGAAAAGTTGATGCATATTTTTTACCATATAATAAGGATATCTTTCATCAAAATATGCTATAGATTGATCTATTGTTCCATTAGCATAAGACATATCAATCATTACATTAACATCACTAAGAACAGGATCTTCTAATATTCCAGAATCTCTAACACCTTCTAATGATTTAACAAATGATTGAGTTGTATTAAATTCCATAATTACGTTAGTAGTATATGTTTGAATTTGTTCAAAAACATATTCACTATATACTCTTTTAGATCTTAAAAATTGTAAATATGGAACAACAAATGTTGCTGCTGCAGCATATATAATAGTTATAACTGGATTATAAAAATATAAATAAGATATAACAGATGCAAGACCAGCAAATAAAGCAATTTGTCTAATAAATTGTTTAGGAGTAAAATCTTCACCTAAATCCTTTATTTTTGCACGCATTTGTTTATAACTAAATGGAGCTATTCTATCATATAAATCTTTTGCTTGACCACTAATATATTTAGTAGTACTTGTAACACTCTGTGTTTGACTAGATCTATATGCAATAGCAAATATAGCAATTATTATTAAAAGTACTAGTTCCATAATAATATTCCTTTCTATAATATTTCTACATTAGATACAATATCTTCTGGATTTGTAAAACTTGGTTTTAAAGTAGCTCCTTCACTACCTTCACCATTTTCAGTCTTTAAATTATTACTTTGTTGATTATTTACAGTTTGATATACTGGAGGTTTTGGTGTTGGTATATCATTACTAACAACTGATTGATTATCAACATTTATTGATTCTTGATTAGCATTATCAGCTGCTTCTTTATTAGAATTATTATCTTGATATCCAACTTGACCTATTGAAAAATTAGTTTCAGCCGGTTTTGGTCTATTAGATTCATCATATTTTAAACTAGGATCTTTAGTAGACATATCAGTAGACTCATCACCAGTTTCTTCACCACTTTGACCAAGACCAAATACGTCATCAGGTAGCATAACATTTTGAATAGCCATATAATCAATTAATCTTTTCGTTGGATTATGAAGAACAAAATGACCATCTAAACTCTTTTTATAAATTGTATTTGTACATGCTTTATTATCATCATCAACATAAAATTCACATACTTCAATAATTTCTCTTTGAAATCTATTTAATCTCTTTGAATAATAACCTTTAACATAAATTCCAATTTGTACGTATCTATGAATAGTATTTAAAAATTGATCAACCTCTTGAGAAGTTTCTAATAAAGAATACATACGTAGTGGAATTGAAGAAGCCTTATCTGCATGTATTGTTGAAAGAATATTATGACCAGAAGAAATTGAGTTTCTTACAGCCATAACAGCCTCAGCAGAACGGACCTCAGATAGTAATATCCACTTAGGATTCTGACGCATACAAGTGACAAGAACTTCAGTGTATGATGCAATATTATTTGTCTTCATTGCAACAATATCACGATGTGGAAAAATTCTATCTAAGTGAAGTTCTAATGTATCTTCAATAGTAATTAACTTTTCATTTTCAGCAGTATGTGAAGCTAAATACTTAACTAACTCAGTCTTACCTGAACCAGTTTCTCCAGCTACAATTATGTTACAATGTCCTTGTACACATTTTATTAAGAAATCATGTAAATTTTCTGTTACATATTTTTCATTTATTAATTTTTCTTTATTTAATCTTATCTTAGCAGGAGTTTTACGAATCAAACATGCAATACCATTAGTTGCAATCGAATCATGAACAAAATTCATACGAAGTTCAGCTGATTCTGAGTCTAAAAATGGATGAGCCATGTTAAAGGTTTTACCCATTACATTAGAGCACTGAAAAGCAAGCTTTTCCATGAAAGCATTATTAATATCAGGTCTTTCTACTTGATAAACACCCTTAGATAATGTTTTAAGCCATACTTGACCACCATTGGAATAGGAAATATCTGTAATATCATCATCTTTTAAAAATTCAACCAATGGTCCAAATTCTATCTGTGAAAACACAGCATCATTCATATTAATTCACCCACTTTTTATTCACTAATTGTTACAGCATGAGATAGTATATAATCTCTTATAGTACTATTATCAACTGTTGTCTCACCTTGACTAGCAGTATATGCTGAATTTCTTGGAACAGGAATTATTTCGACATCATCTACATATTCAGCTATTTTAAGTAAATTGAACAAATCATTAGGCACTTCAAATAACATTGCAGATGGTGATCCATTATTAACTCCATTTTCAAGTAATGCTACACCTCTACTATCCTTAACAGCTTTTACTCTTATAGACTCTATAAGTCTAGCAAACATAATTTTTTTACTTGAAGAATCATTTGCTTTAGCATATAAATCTATATATGTATTTGGAAATATCTTATTAGCATAAGTTGTTTCCATACCTACTTTTAATGAATATACTGTATAACCATCAGCCATATTCATAAATGCATAATCAGGCATTTGTTCTTCACGCATAATTACATCACTATAAAAGTAACTATTTTTTGGAATAGGTGTTGCATAACTAACATATTTATTAATTATATCTTTTTCATTTGTAAGAATTGTTTTACTTGTTGATATTAAACTTCTAGGAACATTCGTATATCCTATAAGTTCAGCAGTAATTTTAGTCTTTTTATCTAATGTTTTTTTAGCATAAGGAACTCTAACAGGATCTGTTGATCTAGTAACCCTAAAATTATAACCAAAATAAAGTACTAAAACACCAAGTATAACACAAACAATTGTTACAGTATTTTTATTACTTAAAAACTTTTTTATACCAGTAAACTTATTTCCCATTTTTATTCCTCCTAGTTATTAAAATTAACAGCCTTAGCAAGTATATAGTTTTGAATATATGTAGAATCTATTTCAGGTGTTCTTTCCTCACTAGAATAAGAAGAATTTCTAGGTATTGGCATAATATCAGCACCAATATAAGTTGCTTTCTTTAATAATTCATATAAATCATTAGGTACAGCAAACCACATATACCTTGGATTTCTTGTTTCACTAGTTGCT
Source organism: uncultured Erysipelotrichaceae bacterium (assembly GCA_902767375.1). GTDB lineage: Bacteria > Bacillota_I > Bacilli_A > RF39 > UBA660 > CAG-533. The sequence goes on along the minus strand of CACXGV010000018.1, from coordinate 589 downwards.
TCAAAAACATCTTGTCCTTCTCCATCATATACAGCCATAACTTTAATACCTTTTATTAATCTACCAAAAATTACTTTATCTGTATTAGATTCTTTTGTTTTTATATACAAATCTATATAATTTCCAGGATAAATAGAATTTCCATATGTACTATCAAAATCTACTTCTAATTGATATACAGTATAATCATCTGGTAAATCTTTAAATTCACTCTCAGGTGTTGCAGATTCAGTTAATATAGTTTCTTGATAAAATAAACTATATTGAGGTATAGTACAACCATAATTAACATACTTACCAATAATTTGAAAACCAGATGATACTATATTTGAAGCATTTGATAATACACTTTTTGGTACTTGCATATAAGCAACCATATCAGATGTTATTTCTTGTCTACTATTAATTGCTTTTTTAGCATAAGGAACTTGCACTAATGTTGTAGCTTGATTAATACGCCAATTATATACAGCATATAGTGCAATTATTCCTGCAAATACAATCAAAATAGTAAATGTATTTTTATTTTTTAATACTTTAGTAATATTTTCTTTTAATTTTGCTGTATCCATCTTTTTATTCCTTTCTT